>JAGANE010000125.1 GCA_017624395.1 Clostridia bacterium | reverse complement strand
GTCTTGCGGTAATGAAAAAATAATCATTCATAATTAAAAAAATACGGAAGCAGAGAAGTCCTTTGGGTAAGACATCTCCGCTTCCGCTTTTTTATTCGTCAAAGGTATCCCAAAAATAAGTGTTGTACTGATCCGCCACTGCGTTCCATGTCAAAAGATCGGTGTTGCCGCTGACGGGGAGGCGATTCAACTCCTGAAATTTTCGCACTGCCGCTTGTGTCTGCTCATCATAAACTCCCGTTTCTCTCACGTCGGAGAGTGCAAAATAGCTGTGGTGCAGCTCGCGCAGCATATATTGCAGGGCAGTTACCGCAAAGCCCGTCGCGTTGGGGAGGAGCACATACCCCTGTGGATCAAGCGGAAAGACCGAGATCTGTCGCGGAGGGGCATTATAGGATAGCGCGGCACGGTAATCGGAGTAAAGAAGCTCCCATGTTTCAAGATCGGCAATGCCCGTTACGGGCAGTCCGCGCAGACGTTGAAATTCACGCAGTGCTTCGATGGTCTGTGTTTCCAAAACGCCGTCTATGGGAGGCGCGGGGATGCTTTCCTCGCCGTAGGAAAGTCGGCGGAGATAGCGTTGCAGATTTTGGACTGCAGGAACAAAATTTGGGTGATTGTTCATGGTTTACCTGACCTTTCCTTCATGTGCCGAGTGGGAATCCCGGGAACTGACCGTCCTGCAGCACCGAACCGAGATCAATGGCGTTGAACAGCTCGGCAATCGCACTCCACGTGATCGCCGAGACCACCCCCGTGGGATTGATTCCCGCAAGCCGTTGAAAGGTGATCACCGCCTCTTGTGTCCGTGTGCCAAAATAACCTGTGGGATTGATTTTTGGGATTTCCGGATAAACGTCACTGATTGCGTTGAGATATTGCTGAAGCAGAAGCACCTGATCGGATTCGGCACCGATGCGCAGGGGAACGCCCCCGTAGGGAACGGCAGAGCCCTCCACGTATTCGGGCGGAATGGTGTTGACGATACCGACGTAGGCGCGGTAAAGCTCGTTCCAGGTTCGTTCTCCTACAACACCGTCAACGGGCAACCCAAAGGTTCTTTGTACTGCCTCTACGGCACTGCGCGTGGATTCTCCAAAGCTGCCGTCAATGGCAACGGCGGGGATCGTTTCATAAAATTGAGAAACGTAGGCGATAAAGTATTGCAGATTGAGGACGGCGTTTCCCGTGTCTCCAAGCTGCAGGACCCCGGGATACTGTTGTGTGACCTCCTCCGGTTTGATTCCCTCGGCATTCAAATCATTCAGCCTTTTGACGCCGATATAAATATTTTGTATGGTGTACCAGGTGGTTTTTCCGATTACACCGTCGGGGGTGAGATTAAAGACCTCCTGAAAGCGTCGCACCGCGTCCTCGGTGTCTGTTCCGAAAATACCGTCGGTCACGGCAATTTTGGGAATGGACGGAAAATTGGCAGAGATACGGTTGAGTCGGATCTGTGCCACGCGGACGTCATCGTTGGCGGCACCGAGACGGAGTGCCACCTGCGGCGCACTTGTCGTGACGTTTTCAATGGGAGCATCACGCACAAGCTCAATGTTATCTCCGTAGTAATAGGTCAAAATTTCGTAAGGCGTATATCCTTGCTCGGCAAGTGAGACCGTCCCCCATTGTGAAAGACCGTCGCAGGTGACGGTGGTGCCGTTGCAGTATTGCGCAAACAACGGCTCAACATTTCCTTGTCTGCGAATGTAGTTGTCAAATAGTTCGCCTGCAATCTGACGGATGTTCTCAAAAATATCGCGTCCGTTGACAAAGTACTGATCAAACGCGGTAGAATTGGTGATGTCAAAATCATAGCCGCGCGTGCGGTAGTATTCGGTGTAAATGCGGTTGAGCGCAAACGAGATCTGCGCATACATATTGGCTCGGATGGCGCTTTCGGGCCAGGTTGGAAAGATCTCGCTGGATGCAACGTTTGCCACGTAATCCAAAAAGGGAAGCGTGACGTTCTCTGCGTTGCTGTCGGGAGGACCGAGATGTACGGTAATGGTTTCGGGTATGACGGGAAGCTGCGGCATGGCGTGTTCCTTTCTTGATCGATGTTTGGATTCGTTTAAAGATCGGGGGCCGTGGATTCAAAAAATCGGTTTCCGTCGGGCGTGCGCGAGTCGGTGCGTTCGTTTTCGGGAAGTGGGATCAGATCGGCGGGCTGAACGGCGGCGATTCCGTCAAAGATCGGCACGTTTGCATAGCTTTGGGTAAAGTAGCCCTCCAGTGAAACCTCTATGTTATAGGTAGAAAATGGCTTTCCATTATTGGGTTTCATGGATGTAGAGCGTGGCGGCGCGGGCAGGGGGAGTGGTTTGGTGTTGCCGTCGCGTCCCGTGACCAATGAAGCAATCACGTCTCCGCGCGCTTGAGTAAATTCGGGAGCATTATTGCGCACGTTTACCTGTGCCCCCTCCAAAGGGATCGAGCCACGGGCGGTCGTCACGTGAACCACCAGATATCCCTGACCTGTATTACCGTTTTCGGGGGTGGTTTTTTCTTCGGTGTTCATCTGTTGTTCCTCCTTTTTCATTTGCTCGTTACCATCCTATGCCATAACCTCAAAAAACGTTCCTTCTTTCATCATAAATAAAAACTCCCAACAAACGGTTTCACCATCTGTTGGGAGTTGCGTTATTTTATCATATCTCTTAATTTTTTGATTCTTTGAGCGGCTTTTGCAAGATATTCGTCGGTGGAAAGCTTGGTATAAGCATCGTTGGTGCTGCGATTGGGACGGTTGCCCTTTACAAGCTCCAGCATCAAAACACCTTGGTAGTCGCACGCCTTCAGCCTTTTTGCAAGGCTTTCCATATTGACCTTGCCGTCAAAGGGGAGCATATGCGCGTCATCGCGCCAGGTAATGGAGCCGTCGGGGGAGGTGACACCCATATTGCTGTTGATGTGCGTATAGATCAGGCGGCTGCCGTGAATGGCAAGCAGGTCTTTTCCGCCATTGTAGCAAAGCTCGTGACCGCTGTCAAGACAAAAGCCGACCGACGAAAAATCGTCAAGCCCTTTTAAGAGATAATGCAAATGCTCCTCACCCTCTACGTTTTCCAGTGCGATCTTGATGCCGCGTTGGTCGGCATGCTCTGCAAAATGGCGGAAGCGTGTCAAGCCCGTCTCATTTTGCTCGTGCGGCTGAAATCCGATAAAGGGGTGCATGACAAGGATCGGTACGTTGATGCGCGCGCAGGCGTCAATGGATTCGATCAGCTCCTTCTCGGCATCATCGCCGTTGATCCCGTTTTCCCAAAGAAGATGGGCACGGTCAAAGGGGGCATGCAGCGAGGAATAAAAGATGCCGTGCTTTGCTGCTTCATTTGCCCAAAGGTCAAGCTCCTCATCATTGGAAACGTCTGTAAAGGTTGCATCAAAGCCATGCTTTTTTAAGAGTGAAAATCCTTCCTGTATGGAGCATCCAAGGGATGTTGTCAATGCCAATCCGACCATTTTTTTCATGTTTTGCCTCACTTTCCGTTGATTGCTTTATGATAGATATATTATAGCATAGAGACATTTCTTTGTCAATGATAAAAATCTTTTCCATTGCTTTAAAATCCTTGACAGATTTCCTTTTTTATGGTATAATATTAAGGTGTGATTTTGTCGGAACGGGAGGTGACGCTGTGCGCTTGGATAAAATGATCTCGGAGTGTGGGATCGCAAGCAGAAGTGAGATTGCAAAAGCTGCTCGCGCGGGTGGCATTACTGTTAACGGCATTCCCATAAGGCGTCCCGACGTAAAGGTCGATCCCGCAAAGGATAAAGTCGTTTATCGAGGAAATGCTGTTGTTTGGCGTCGGTTTGCCTATCTGATGCTCAACAAGCCCGACGGCTACATCAGCGCTACAGAGGACGGCAGAGGTGATCCCGTTGTAACCGATCTCTTGCCGCCCGAATACCGCAAAATGGGCGTGTTTCCATGTGGACGCTTGGATAAGCATACCTTGGGACTGATGCTTTTGACCAACGACGGTACGCTTTCGCATCATCTGCTTGCACCCAAAAGCCACGTGACAAAAAGCTACGGCTTTTGCGTCAAATTTCCGTTGTCGGACGAGGATATCGCCGCTTTGGAACGAGGCGTGGACATCGGTGGCTATGTGACAAAGCCTTGTAGGATTACCCTAAAAGGTGAAAGAGAGGGTGTGATCGAAATCACCGAGGGAAAATACCATCAGATCAAGCTGATGATGGAGGCGGTGCATAATCAGATCACCCATCTGGAGCGCCTGACCTTTGGACCGCTTTCCTTAGATCCTGCGCTTGCCCGTGGGGAATGGCGTGAGCTGACCTCTGACGAAATACTGCAATTAACGCAAGCTACTTTTCAAATCAAATAGATTTTATTGACCAAACACAGAAAGGAATCTACTCCCAAACATGAACATTATCGAAAAAATTGCCGAAGAATTTAAATTAAAGGTGGAACAGGTTGAAAAGACCGTTGAGCTGATCGACGAGGGAAACACCATTCCCTTTATCGCGCGTTACCGTAAAGAGGTAACGGGAAGCCTTGACGACAATATTTTGCGTGATCTGAACGATCGTTTAAACTTCCTGCGTAACATTGAAAAGAGAAAGCAAGAGGTTTCCGACCTCATCACCGCGCAGGAGAAGATGACACCCGAAATTCAGGCGGCAATTGATGCGGCACAAACCATTACCGAGGTTGACGATATCTATCGCCCCTTCCGTCCGCACCGCAAAACGCGCGCGTCTGTGGCAAGAGAAAAGGGCTTGGAGCCGCTTGCCGAGCTGATCTACGCGCAGGAGCCCGCCTACGAGCCTCCCATTGAGGTGCAGGCAGAGGCGTACATTGACGAGGAAAAGGGCGTTGCAAGCGTTGAGGAGGCTTTGCAGGGAGCAAAGGATATTATCGCGGAGAATATTTCGGATAATGCCGAGTTCCGTAAGGAGCTGCGCCGCCTGACCTTTGAGTTCGGTTTGCTCTCTACCAAGCAGGCAACCGAGGAGGATTCGGTCTATGCGCAGTATTACGAGTATTCCGAGCCGCTCAAAAAGGTGCTTCCGCACAGAGTGCTTGCCATCAACCGTGGCGAGAAGGAGGGCTTTCTCAAGGTGGACGTTTCGGTTGCCTCCGAGATCGTTCTCAATTATCTGTTTTCCGAGGTTTTGCTCGGAAACAACAGCCCCGCAGAGTCTTACGTTTCGGCGGCGATCCTTGACGGCTACGACCGCCTGATCGCTCCCTCCATCGAGCGCGAGATCCGCAGCGACATCTTTGATAACGCCAGCGAGGGCGCGATCAAGGTGTTTGCCGATAACCTCAGCCATCTTTTGATGCAATCTCCCTTAAAGGGAAAAACAGTTCTCGGCTTTGACCCCGGCTACGCACACGGCTGTAAGCTTGCCGTGGTGGACAAAACGGGAAAGGTTGTGGATACTGCCGTTATTTATCCTGTCAAGCCCCGTGAGGAGACCGAAAAGAGTAAGGCGATCATCAAGCGCTTGATCACACGCCATAAGGTTGACGTCATTGCCATCGGAAACGGTACTGCCTCCAAGGAGAGCGAGATCTTTATCGCAGGACTCTTGAAGGAGATTTCCGAGGACGTCAAATACATCGTGGTAAGCGAGGCAGGGGCATCGATCTATTCGGCATCCAAGCTTGCCGCCGAGGAATTTCCCGAATTTGACGTCATGCAGCGTAGTGCGGTTTCGATCGCACGTCGCTTGCAGGATCCGCTTGCTGAGTTGATCAAGATCGATCCCAAGGGCATTGGTGTCGGTCAGTATCAGCACGATATGAAGCAGGCACGTTTGGACGAGGCTCTGGGCGGTGTTGTGGAGGATTGTGTAAACGCCGTTGGCGTGGACATCAATACCGCCTCCTATTCGTTGCTTTCTTACATTTCTGGTATCAATACCACCTCGGCAAAGAACATTGTCAAGTACCGCGAGGAGAACGGCGAGTTTACCTCCCGCGCCCAGCTTTTAAAGGTGCCGCGCATCGGTGCCAAGGCGTATGAGCAGGCGGCAGGATTTTTGCGCGTGCCGGGCGGTAAGGAAATCTTGGATAATACAGGCGTGCATCCCGAATCCTATTCCGCTACCGAAAAGATGCTGACCATGTTCGGCTACACCAAGGAGGACGTGGAAAAGGGAACCATCGGCAAGTCTCTTGGCGATAAGGTGCGCAAGGAGGGAATCGTTCAGGTTTGCGAAAAGCTTGGTATCGGAGAGCCGACGCTGTTTGATATTTTGAACGAGCTGGAAAAGCCGGGACGCGATGTGCGTGATACACTGCCGCCTCCCATTTTGCGTGATGACATTCTTTCTTTGGAGGATCTCAAGCCCGATATGGAGCTGACGGGTACCGTGCGTAATGTCATTGACTTTGGCGCATTCGTGGACATCGGCGTGCATCAGGACGGCCTTGTGCATATCTCCCAGCTTTCCGACCGCTTTGTCAAGCATCCGTCCGAGGTCGTCAAGGTGGGCGACGTTGTCAAGGTTCGTGTACTTTCCGTCGATATTCCCAAAAAACGCATTGCATTGACGATGAAGTCGCGTTCCAAAGCTTAATTTTTTAATATATTAAGAATGCACCCCTATGAACTCTGTTTGTTATTCTGAAAAGCGAATTGCTTTTGTGCAAAGTGTACAATAAAAAAACAGTAAATTTGGGGAAATAAACTCTTTCTTTTTGAAAGAAAATTTGGTATAATATTGTATGTTGAATAATACTGCCACTATGTGTGGTAAAAATCAGGAGGATTTCAAAATATGGCAAGCTTATCCTTGAGACACATCTACAAGAAGTATCCCGGCGGCGTAACCGCTGTATCCGACTTCAACCTTGAAGTTAAGGACAAAGAATTTTTGGTATTGGT
>JAGANE010000124.1 GCA_017624395.1 Clostridia bacterium | reverse complement strand
GCCATCATACCGGCGGCACCTCCTCCAACAACGGCAACGTGCACAGCGTCAGGAGCGCTTGGTATCGTAGACGTCATATTTTTCCCAAACCTCCTCCAGCACGCGCAAACGTTCGGTCAGCACGTCCTGCTTTTTTCGGGAAACCGCCACGATCATGGCGTTGATGATGCTCAAGGGAGCAACCAAGGAATCCACAAACGATGCCATATCGCTCTGTGCAATGAGGAGCTGACTTGCATACGCCGCGATGGGAGACATTTTACTGTCGGTCAGTGCCACAACGTCGGCGTTTTTGGAGCGTGCATATTCCACGGCGTTGATAATGCGCTTGGAATACCGTGGGAAGCTGATGGCAATCATCACGTCTCCCTCTCCGATGCGCATGATCTGCTCAAACATCTCACTCCCCGACGTAGTCTGCACAAATTTAACATTGTCAAACACCATGCGCAGGTTAAAGTTGAGAAAGCCTGCCAAGGAAGATGATGAGCGTACACCGATGATGTAAATTCGGTTTGCCGAAATGATGCGATCGATCGCCTCCTCAAAGGAGCTGTGATCGATCTCCTCCATCGTGCGGCGGATCTTTTCGGCATCGGAAAGCAACACCTTGTCCAACACGTTTCCGTCGCCAATGAGATTATTGGTCACCTCAATTCGTTGGAATGAGGTCAGGCGGTTGCGAATGATCTCCTGCAAGGAGTGCTGAAATTCGGGATAGCCGCTAAATCCCAATTCAATGGCAAAGCGTACCACAGTGGACTCCGAAACGCCCACGAGAGCGCCCATCTTGGATGCCGTGAGATACGCTGCCTTTTCGTAATGCTTCAAAATATAATCTGCGATCAACTTTTGCCCCTTCGAAAAGGAAGGCATGCTTTCCTCGATGATTTTCAATAGATCCCGTTTCATATCAAAAAGCCCTTTCAAAAGCCGCTACTTGCAGGCACAAAATTTTTTTTGCGCTCACCGTATTATTATAACGCAAATCCACAAAAAAGTCAATCGTTTTCTTTAGAAAAAAGTAAAAAAAGCTTTTACAGCAAATGAATCTGCATCTCACCCGACCGACGTGTGGCGTTTTTGGTCAGATAAGTCTTCATTCTTTCAAAGGTCTCGTCACTGATGATATGCTCCATTTTGCAGGCATCGTCTGCGGCAGTATCCTCCGAGACACCGATCTGCTTTAAAAAATCCGAGATCACACGGTGCCGTTCCAAAATTTTTGAGGCAAGCAGCTTTCCCGCATCGGTCAGCTCGATCGATCCCGAATCGTCCACCTCAATATATCCCTTTTGCTTTAAAAGTCCCATTGCGCGGCTGACGCTCGGCTTTGTATAGCCGGTGGAGTGTACAATATCAATGGCGCGTACACGAGCCTGCTTTTCCTTTAGCACAAGGATCGTTTCCAAATACATCTCGCCGGATTCGTTGTTTTTCATGCGTTCAACCTCCTTTTTGGATTACTTCTTTATATTATAACATATTATTATTCTAAAATCAAGAGAAAAACAGAAAAAGGTTTATAAAATACAAAAAACTCAAAAAAAGGAGGATCACCGCTCCCAGAGTGTGATCGCTCCCTTCTTTTGACTTTCCTTCAGATCAATGATACGCTGATTGGAGGAGCCGCGAAAGCGGAGAGAAATATCTCGCTTTGTTCTATCGTATCTGCCGTCTACCAGCACATCGATCAGCGATAGCATTTCATCGGTCACCTCACATCGCGGATAAGAGCCGTCGCACAAAAGCTCGGTATCAAGCACAAAGCCTGTAAAGCACCAAACCGTTTTATCGGGACATTCTCTGCGAAAGCGGTGCAAAAAAGGCACCAGCGCACGTTGGTTTTTCGGCTCAAACGGTTCCCCGCCAAGGAGTGTCAGACCGTTGACGTAATAGGGCTTGACCGAGGCGATGATCTCGTCCTCGGTCTCTGTTATAAACGGCTTTCCGTAATGAAAATCCCATGTCTCGGGCTGAAAGCACTCCTCGCAGTGATTGGTACAGCCCGAAACAAATAAGGTGGTTCTGACGCCCTCGCCGTTTGCAATATCAAATTTTTTGATCTCACAGTAATTCATTTGCAATTCTCCGCAATCCTTTGTGCGCGAGCAAACAGCAACCGCTGTGCCGCGTCACGCTCCTCGGCGGAAAGATCCTTGGGGATCTTGGTCTCCACAGAGATCACACCGTCAAAGCCGATCTCCCCAAGTGCCGCTGAGAAATCTGCCCAATCGGTCACTCCCGTAAAGGGCTGCCAATGCAGATCCCCCGTTCCATCATTGTCATGCACGTGCATGACGGCAAGAAAATCTCTGCCAATTTGACGTACCGCCTCGCCCGCAGAAACCCCAAGTCTTGTAGCGTGCCCCACGTCAAGGCAGACACGCATCCATGGGGTGTTCAGCGCCTTGACAAAAGCCAGCGTATCGGCAGGGCGTGCAAGGATCTGATCGGGGAACGGCATATTTTCAAGACAGATCACCACGCCGTTTTCCTCGCCGACCTTGCAAAGACGTTCAAAAAAATCCTTGTTGATCGTTCGCACCGCTTCGGGATCGGTATCCACCTTCCCAAAGGGCATGAGATTGTGCAGCACCATATAGCGCGCACCGAGAATTGCAGTCCCGCGAATTGCCTTTGCCATTTTTTCAAAGCGCTCGGCACGGTCCTCCGCGGTGGCATCACGCATAGGCCATCTCCACGGACCGTGTGTCTGGTGTACCGTCAGTCCCACCTGCTCCGCAATCTTTTTTTGCCGCTGTAAATATATGTCAAAATCGTCATCACTCATGCGGTAGAGATCGGTTTCAGTGTCAATAAAGCCCTGATAATCGATACAGTCGTAGCCATACGAGCAGAGGGTAAGCAGCTCGCTGTAAAATTTGTTGTGATCACCGGTATAGACACCGGCAACAATTCCTATTTTCATATCGCTATCCTTTATAAATCAAAGATGAAGTACGCGCTCCTTGATCTCCTGCGTTCTGCCCTGATTCCAATACTGAGTTCCGATATATCCGCAGGTGCGGCGTGCCACGTTCATCTTGCTTTGATCGGTATTTCCGCATTTGGGGCAACGCCAGATCAGCTTGCCGTCGGCTTCTACGATCCCGATCTCACCGTCCCAGCCGCACTCCTGACAGTAGTCGGACTTGGTATTCAGCTCGGCGTACATAATATTTTCATAGATGAACTTCATCACCTGCAGCACCGCCTCCAGATTCTGCTGCATATCGGGCACCTCCACGTAGCTGATGGCACCGCCGGGTGAAAGTCTTTGGAACTGTGCCTCAAACGCCAGCTTGGAAAAGGCATCGATCTCCTCGGTGACGTGAATGTGATAGCTGTTGGTGATATAGCCCTTGTCGTTGATTCCAGGAACGATTCCAAAGCGCTTTTGCAGGCACTTGGCAAACTTATAGGTGGTGGACTCCAGCGGTGTACCGTAAAGACTGAAATCAATATTATGCTCTGCCTTCCATTTTTTGCAGGCATCGTTCATATGCTGCATGACCTCAAGTGCAAACGGCGTTGCTTCGGGATCGGTATGGCTCTTGCCCGTCATATACTTGACACATTCGTAAAGACCCGCATAGCCGAGTGAGATGGTGGAATATCCGCCGTAAAGAAGCTTGTCGATCTTTTCTCCCTTTTTCAAGAGAGCCAGGGCACCGTGCTGCCAAAGGATCGGAGCAACGTCCGAAAGAGTTCCCTTGAGTCTTTCATGACGGCAAAGCAATGCGCGGTGACAAAGCTCCAGACGCTCGTCAAAAATGCTCCAGAATTTTTCGGTATTTCCGCCCGACGACAGCGCAACGTCCACAAGATTGATCGTAACCACACCCTGATTGAAGCGTCCGTAATACTTGGGCTTTCCGTTTTCATCAACGTAAGGCGTCAGGAAGCTGCGACAGCCCATGCAGGTATAGCAATGCCCTTCTCCGTTTTTATCGACCTTCAGCTCCAGCATTTTCTTTTCGGAGATATAGTCGGGAACCATGCGCTTGGCGGTGCATTTTGCAGCAAGCTTGGTCAGATAGTAGTAGGGAGAATCTTCATGGATATTCTGCTCCTCCAACACGTAGATCAGCTTGGGGAATGCAGGAGTGACGTACACGCCGTCCTCGTTTTTGACCCCTTGATAGCGTTGCAAAAGCGTTTCCTCAATAATGATGGCAAGATCCTTTTTTTCCTGCTCGTTCTTGGCTTCTCCAAGATACATAAACACGGTAACAAAGGGGGCTTGTCCGTTGGTGGTCAGGAGTGTGACCACCTGATACTGAATGGTCTGCACGCCGCGATTGATCTCCTCGCGCAGACGGCGCTCTACGATCTCGGAGAATTGGTCGGCTGTGATAAAGATCCCCGCATCGTCCATTTCCTGCTGTAACGAATGGCTGATCTTATCGCGGCTGACCTGCACAAAGGGTGCAAGATGCGTCAGCGAAATGCTTTGTCCGCCGTATTGATTGCTTGCTACCTGCGCAATGATCTGCGTAGCGATATTGCAGGCAGTGGAAAAGCTGTGCGGCCGCTCGATCATCGTACCAGAAATCACCGTACCGTTTTGAAGCATATCCTCAAGGTCTACCAGATCGCAGTTGTGCATATGCTGAGCGTAATAGTCGGTGTCATGGAAGTGAATGATCCCCTCCTCATGCGCCTTGACGATCTCCTCGGGAAGCAGGATGCGATTGGTAATGTCGCGGCTGACCTCTCCCGCCATATAGTCACGCTGAACACTGTTGACCGTGGGATTTTTATTGGCGTTTTCCTGCTTTGCCTCCTCGTTACAGCACTCGATCAGGCTCAAAATACGGTCATCGGTGGTATTGGAGCGGCGAACCAAGGCACGCGTGTAGCGGTAGGTAATATGTTTTTTGGCAACCTCATATGCCCCATGTGCCATGATCTGCGATTCTACCAGATCCTGAATCTCCTCCACGCCGGGGGCGCGATTCATGCGAATGCAGGAAAGCTCCACCGCCTCGGCAATGCGCTTGATCTGCAAGGGCGTCATACGTGCTTCCTCGTCCACCGCCTCGTTTGCCTTGGCAATGGCAAGGATAATCTTTTCGATATCAAAAATCACTTCGGATCCGTTTCTTTTAATAACCTTCATTGGTTCCTCCTTACTGAATGATGTCGGGTATATCTTTCAAAATCTATGGATATTTCTTTTTTTAACGCGCAAATGCGCATCTATATTATACCACATATTGTGGATTTGTCAATAGGAAAACACAATATATTGTGTTTTTAAGTGAAAAATTTTCCCAAATCGCAATCAAAGATCGCAATTTGGGAAATATTTTGATCAAATTTTACAAAAATCATCCTTTTTTGAGTAGCTCCAGCGTTTTACGGATCGCCTCACGTGCGGCAACAGGCTCCTCAAGATGCTCAACGGCATTCTCCATCGGGCAAGCACCGTCGCCCTTGCGGTTAATGATGACGGGTGTTAACCTCCCATAAGAATACCCGATGCCGTATTTTTGCAATATAGGGATCGCCCTCTCGCTCAACACCTCGGCATAGATCTCGCGCACGCCCGCCAAAGCAAACAGCATTGCTGCCGCCTTACCTACGATGCGGTCTGCCGCCGAAAAGCCGACAAGATCGGTTTGCAGATCCAAAAATTCCATCATAGGAGCAATTCCCGTGCGGTCACTGACATATGTGATCTCCCCTTTGCAAAGCACGCAGGTATGCGTGGAAGAAACCAACAGTGCTTTGGCGCGCTCCAGATCGTTCATTCACGATCCTCCGAGGCGTTCAGCCGAAACAAAATCAAAGGTAAAATGCACCATTGGAGCAAAATACCAATCACGCCGGATACGATCATATTGGAAATCGACGAGACCGACACCGTTTCGAGATGAAAACCGTAGACAGCGATCAACACCGCAGCCGCACGCAAGACGCGTCCGCCTACCTGTGCTACCAAAAGCTTAACAAAAGAATGCATTTTGACCTCTGACATAAGTCCCGCAATCAAGCCGTAGCCTACAAGCTCGATCAGCATAAACGGAAGAACCGCCTCTCGCGGCATTCCCGAAAGCAAATAACTGACAAGAGGTGCGCAAGCGCCCGTTACCATTCCCACAGCAGGTCCTGCCAAGAGTCCCGCAAGCAGAACGAAAAAGTGCATGGGGAGCAACAACTCACCCAATGCGGTGCCAACACCCGACAGGCGTCCTACCACGTGTACCAATTGCGGCAGAGCCACCGATCCGAGAACGGCAATCACCGTCAAAAGAAGCTTCCCTCTTACCGTTTTGCGTGCTTTTACGATTGTTTGAATCATCTTTGTTCTCCTTTATAATGAAATGTACCGTTGTGTCAATCCTCAAAGGTTTGGGCAACCTTTTTCAACGCCTCAACAATGCGAATGTGCTGGGGACAGCTCTTTTCACATTTGCGGCAACGAATACAATCCGATGCCTTTCCGTGTGTTTCGGTAAGATTTTCATAATAGACCTGCTGAGTGGAAAAATCCTTTCCGCGGTCATGCATCTCGGTATTGTAAAGCGCAAAATATTCGGGAATCGCAATCTGCTTTGGGCATCCCTCCACGCAGTAACGGCATGCCGTGCAGGCAACCGCAATATCCTCGTAAATGATCCTTACCGCATCCTCCAGCATGGCAAGCTCGGTATGGGAAAGCGGCTCGGGGCAATCCATATAGGAAAGATTGTCCAAAAGCTGTTCCATATCCGACATTCCGCTCAATACCATAAACACACTCTTTTGATGTGCGGCAAAGCGAACTGCCCAGGATGCTACCGACATTTCGGGACGTGCAGTCTTGAACATTTTTTCCACACGTGCGGGGACTCTTGCAAGCGTTCCTCCCTTGACGGGCTCCATCACAATTACGGGCTTGCCGTGCTTTAAGCAGGTCTCGTAGCAAAGGCGTGATTGAATGGTGTCATGCTCCCAATCGAGATAGTTTAATTGAAGCTGCACAAAATCCACCTCGGGATGGTCGTTCAGGATCCGATCCAGCACATCCGCCGTATCGTGGAACGAAAAGCCCATGTGCTTTACCCTGCCCTCCTTTTTGAGGCGGGAAACGTAAGCAAAGCTATCAAATTTTTGTGCAATGGCGTAATGTTGGGTATTAAGATTGTGCAAAAGATAATAATCAAAAAATTCCACACCGCACTTTTCGCATTGCTCGGAGAAGATCCGTTCCTGATCTCCCTCTTTTTGCAAAAAAGAAATAGGAAGCTTGCTCGCCAGCACAAATCGGTCGCGCGGGTGACGCTTGACCAAGGCCTCCCTCACCACGATCTCACTTTGTGCGCCGTGATAAAAATATGCGGTATCAAAATAGGAAAAGCCACGGTCAAGAAAGGTATCCACCATTTGACAAACCATGGCAAGATCCACCGATTTGGGATCCTCCTTGTTTGTCAGGGGCAATCTCATCATGCCAAATCCAAGCTTTTTCATTGTATGTTCTCCTTATGATATTCTGATAGTGGAAAAGCGGGTTATTCCTTGATCTCCTCTTGATTCTCCTCGTCAAGCAACGGATCGTACACCTTTTGCTCCTTGAGTCTCTCGATCTCGGTCTTACGCTTCCACAAAAAGCTGAGATGCGCCTCGGTGCCGTTGCGGATCCGCTTGAGGTTTTCAATATGCTTGTACAAAATTACCGCAGTTGCGATGCAGTAGATCAGCGTTCCCGCAAGTGCCTTTTCGGTCATATTATAATAAATAATGGGAAAGACGATAGAAGCCGTGATCGGCACAATGCAAATATAATCCACCAAAAGCACCAGGATCAGCTCTGCGATAAACAAAGCCAAAAATACTAAGGGGTGAAAAGCAAGCACTACACCGCCAAGGCAAGCCAAGCCCTTGCCGCCGCGGAACTTCATGATGATGGGAAAGATATGACCGATAATACAGCTTACCCCAGCCACAACACCTGCCAAAGCCGCCTCGGAAAAGAGATAGACCGACAGTTTGACCGCTGCATATGCTTTAAAAATATCAAACAACGCACTGATCACACCAATCTTTTTTCCCATGGTGATCACTGCATTAGAGGCTCCCGCATTTCCCGAGCCGTGCTTGCGAATGTCAAAGCCCTTGATCCTTGCGATCATGTAGGAAGGATTGATTCCGCCAATGAGATACCCGATCAGCGCACATAAAAACAATTTGAATATCATAACATTTTCTCCGTTATCCAATGGTAATAAATACTCTATTATATTATAATATAAAAAAAGGATTTTGTCAAGAACGTGGCTGTGAAAAAAGTTTTTTGACGAAAAAAGATTAAACAAAAGCATAAACAGTGGTATGTTTTTTTGAAAAAGAGGGGTCATTTTTCATATTTTTTTGATTTCTATTGAAAAAATGAGAATTTTATTTTATAATGTAAAGGTGAATATTATTTACGGAGGATCAATTATGACGCAAAAAGAACTTTATAGCATCGCAAAAGCACGCTACGCCGAGCTTGGTGTAGACACCGATGCTGTGATCGAGGCACTTTCCAAGGTTTCGATCTCCATGCACTGCTGGCAGGGCGACGACGTTAAGGGCTTTGAAAACGCAGGTGCTCTGACGGGCGGTATTCAGACCACGGGTAACTACCCCGGTGCCGCAACCACTCCCGCACAGCTGATGCAGGATATTGACAAAGCATTTTCTTTGATCGCAGGCAAGCACAACCTCAACGTACACGCCTGCTACGGTATTTACCCCGATGGCAAGATCGCAGACCGCGACGCCATCAAGCCCGAGCATTTTGCTCCTTGGGTAGACTTTGCCAAGGAACGCGGCATTGGTCTGGACTTTAACCCCACCTACTTCTCTCATCCCCTCGCTGCCAACGGCACGCTGACCAATCCCAATGAGGAGATCCGCGCATTTTGGATCCGTCACGGCATTGCCTGCATTCGTATTTCCGAATACTTTGCACGCGAGACGGGCTTCCCCTGCACCATGAACATCTGGATCCCCGACGGAATGAAGGACATTCCCGCCGACCGCCTTGGTCCGAGAATGCGCTATATGGATTCGCTTGATCAGATCCTTGGCTGCGGCTACGACAAGAGCATTGTCAACGTCACGCTGGAATCCAAGGTCTTTGGTATTGGACTTGAATCCTACACCGCAGGCTCTGCCGAGTTTGCGCTTTCCTACGCAACCACGCGCGGCATCGTTCCGCTGATGGACAACGGTCACTATCACCCCACCGAGCTTGTTTCGGACAAGATCTCGGCACTGCTCTGCTTCAATCCCAAGATCGCACTCCACGTCACGCGCGGTGTACGTTGGGATTCCGACCACGTTGTCCGCTACGATGACGAAACCGTGGAAATGATGAAGGAGATCGTCCGCAATGACGCGCTGGATCGCGTGATCATCGCCACCGACTACTTTGATGCATCGATCAACCGCCTCGGCGCATGGGTCATTGGTATGCGCTCGGTACAAAAGGCGCTCCTGACCGCAATGCTGGCACCCAACGCAAAGCTGAAGGCAATGCAGGATTCCCTGCAGTTCACCGAGCTGATGATGCTGCAGGAGGAGCTGAAGATGATGCCCGTGGGCGATGTTTGGAACGAGTTCTGCGCTCGCAACGGCGTTGTCGGTGATGCAAGCTGGTTTGATGCTGTCCGTGAGTACGAAAACACCGTACTGAAAAACAGATAAAAATGATTTTGTGGGGGAGCTTCTCAAAAGAAGCTCCCCCCCACTCTCGTAAGGATTTACATTATTTAACTTGAATACCGTTGTCGGTCACGAGGTCACGCACGTTCTTGAGGGTACGGAAACATACAACGAGTTGCAGAAAGCGGTGTTTAAGTACGCCAAGAGCAAGGGAGAGTTTGATAGTAGACGGAAGAACCTTGAAAAGTTGTATAGCGAGGAGGACATTGATTCCGAGCTTACGGCAGACCTTATCGGTGACTATCTCTTCCAAGATGCCGACTTTGTCAAGAACCTTTCGGTAAAGAACAGAAACCTTTTCCAAAAGCTCTTTGACGAGATCAAATATCTTTGCAAAGTAGCAACCGCAGGAAGCAAGGAAGCGAGAGAGCTTGAGAGAATCAAGAGAGAGTTTGAGAAGGCGTATCGGGAGAGTGTCAAGACCGATGGTAAGGCGCAGAGTGATGCGAAGTTTTCTCTTGACAAAAATTGGGATAAGAGTTATAATTATACTGCAACCAATGCTTTTGTGCAAGAGGTTACCCACGGTGACCGCCACACCTTTGCAAGGAGTCTTGCTAATAAAACATCGGGAATAGTGGATGGAGATACAAAAACCGTACAAATATATTGTCGAGACAAAGTATACACTTTTGTCGCAAATGGGTATATGCAAGGTTACGTTTCAATGTCCGAGGATGTAGATGTTATTGAAGCAAGAAAAAGGAGATTTAAAGAATATCATGAAAACGACTTTGACACAGACAGAGAGGTTGTTAGCTTATGGTCTAAACCAATTTCCGATCAATCAGGAGGACAAGCTAACGATGTTAGCATTTCTTCAAGAAGAAGAAGATCAGCTTTTGATGATTCATTACCTAAAGACACATCCGGAAGCACAAGAGAAGGAAATAATGAACGAGTACGGGAAAATACTTACTCGCAGAAAGAAATTGACAAAATAGTAAATAAACTCCGTGAGATGTATGGCTTGGATGCCAAAAAGTCAAACGGAACTTTTGGAGAAACTAAATCAGATGACATAGCACCTATAAAGGAGACATCATCAACCGATGGTGTCTTTTTTGATGGAAATAATCCGCATTTCTCTTTATCTTCCGATTCCGAGGGTAAGAAGCTCACGAAGGAGCAGAGTGATTATTTCAAGGATTCCAAGGTAAGGGACGAGAACGGTAATTTGAAGGTGATGTATCATGGTACACCAAACGGAGATTTTACCGTATTCAAAGACGGAACTTACTTTACGGAAAACAAGTGGTATGCCGACCTTTACCAAAACCCCGGCGCAAGCAGCATCAGCACGGGAAAGGTTGCGACAAATCCGAAAACCTTTGAAGTGTATCTTGACATCAAAAAGCCTTTTGACATCAGCGATCCCGAAGCGAGAAGTATCTATATCAATGACTATATCAAGGGCGGTAATGCCGTTGGTATCAATCCTTATTTGTCCGATGCGGAGTATAACAAGATTGGTGCTATTGATTGGACGGAAGGAGAGGATTTAAGAGACTTCTTGATTGATAACGGCTATGACTATGACGGATTGGTGCTTGATGAAGGCGCGGTTGGTGGTTATGGTGACGAGGTAAAACAACGTGGAAAATCGTATGTTGTCTTTAGCCCTGAACAAGTCAAGAATGTTGACAATGTAAAACCGACTTCTGATCCCGATATTCGTTATTCCCTCTCCCGTGATGGCGATGATCCGATCCGCTTGCGCGGTTACGGTGCCATGTCCGACACATACCTTGCACCCATTCAAGAGAATATTGCACCCGTCAGAGAGGATATTTCCAAAACGGAAACAACCAATCCAACTGTTTCCAATTTGGAACAAGTTGAAATACCGATCATCACAACCAAGCAAAAGCTCAAGGAGAAGCAACGTCATAAAAAAAACCCTCGCAAAGCCTTTTTTGGAAAGTTTTTTAGAGGGGTGGGGGGGGGCCATTTTTT
>JAGANE010000123.1 GCA_017624395.1 Clostridia bacterium | reverse complement strand
CACAGCCGCGCAGGACGGCAACCTCGTACGCCAACAGCTGCACGGCGGTCAGGGAGGCAAACAGCGTTGCTACCTCCGAGGTCGTCGGCAATCGGAAGATCTCGGCGGCACTGTCCTCTCTGACGCTTGCATCGTCACGGCAAAGCAGGATCACGTGAGCGCCTCGGCTTTGTACCTCGCGCACATTGCTCTCGGTCTTGTCGTAAAGAGCTGCCTGCGTGGAGATGGCAATGACGGGGGTTCCCTCCTCGATCAGGGAGATCGTTCCGTGCTTCAATTCTCCTGCGGCGTATGCCTCGCAATGCACGTAGGAGATTTCCTTGAGCTTGAGCGCAGCCTCCTGCGACATATCATAGTCGATGCCTCTGCCGATATAAAAGACGTGTTCTCTTTGGAAAATGCGCTCTGCCATCTTTTTCAGCGCCTCGCGCTTCTCCAAAATGCCGCGGATGGCGTTGGGGGCATCGTTGCAAAGGTCTTGCATCCATGCGCGAGCCTCAGCGTCCGTCATCCTTCCGCGCGCGTGTGCCATTGCCGCCGCGATGGCATACAGCACCGAGGTCTGCGTGCAGTAGCCCTTGGTGGTGGCAACCGCAATCTCGGGACCTGCGTAGGTGTAAATGCGACGGTCTGCCTCGCGTGCGATCGTGGTCTCCACGGCGTTGACGATGGCAAGCGTGGGAAGTCCCTTTTGCTTGGCATAGCGCAATGCCGCAAGCGTATCGGCGGTCTCTCCCGATTGCGAAATCAAGACGACAAGAGTTCCCTCGGTGGCAATCGGCGGATGATAGCGGTACTCGGAGGCGGTATAGGATGCCGCAGGCACACCAGCCAGCGTTTCAATGATCCTGCCGCCAACCAGCCCCGCGTGTGTTGCCGAGCCGCAGGCAACGATTTGAATTCCTTTGACCTCTCTCCAAAAATCGGCGCTGATCCCGTCTGCGGAAAAATCAGGTAAGCCGTTCCTGTTCCGCGGTGATACCGATTTGACAATGGCATCGGGCTGCTCGTAGATCTCCTTGAGCATAAAATGAGGATAACCGTCCTTTTGTGCCGCCTCGGGCGTCATGCCCGTCACGCTCCAAGCAGGCTCTACCTGCATGCCGTCTGCGGCATACAATCTGATCCCGTCGGGTGTCAAGCCTGCGATCTCTCCCTCGGCAAGGCGGTAATACTCTCTTGTAAAGGGCAGCAAAGCCGTCATATCCGATGCCAGATAATAGCCGTCCGCCCCCTTGGCAAGGATCAGAGGACTGCCCAAACGCACTGCCCAGACTTCGTTTGGACGATCCTCAAACAAAATGCCAAACGCATACGAGCCGCGCAAGCGACACACCGCCTGCCGAATTGTCTCCACGGGCTCTCCGACAGCCGCGTATGCCTCGTCCAAAACCGCCGCCGCGACCTCGGTATCGGTCTCGGAGAGAAAGCTTCTTCCCTTTCCTTGCAATTCCTCCTTTAATTCCTTATCGTTTTCAATAATTCCGTTGTGAACCAGCACCACGCGTCCTGCACGGTGCGGATGCGCATTGACGTCGGAGGGAGATCCGTGCGTTGCCCAACGCGTGTGTCCGATGGCACAATTGCTGTTGGGGAGTGCCTCGTCCTTCAGGCGCTCCTCCAAGGAATTGACTCGTCCGCGACATTTGACGGTTGCAACACCTCCGTCGGTGCGTGCCGCCAAGCCAACCGAGTCGTAGCCGCGGTATTCCAGCACCGAAAGTCCCTTTGTAATCTTGGGGATCGCGTTCTCGCTCCCCGTATATCCGATAATTCCACACATAATTCTGTTTCCCTGTAACAGATTCCCGTTTTGCGGTCAAGCACCTCCAAAATCAAAACAGGCATGACAAAAAACGGGCTCTGTATGATCCCTTTCTCTGTTTTTGGGCGTCACAAAAAGACCGTTTCCGCATCGTCTTTTTTCGGAAACGGCTGATCCGCCGTGTTTGATTGGATTGGACAGGGATTGTTTTGCAGTTGCCCGCATATTTGACCTGTTTTTTAACGATGTCCTTGACACCGGAGAAGCATCCGCCGAAAGTCTCGATCACTTCTCTCCTCGTTAACCGAACGCAAACGCACCGCGCTCGGTCTGGCGCTATCATAACCCGGATTTGACGGGAGGTTGAATTTCCGTTTTTTTTGAGGCGCTGTTGCGCTTACGCCTGCCGTTTGGGAACGACGGCGCCCTGCGCTTTGTAAATGCTATCCGACGGCACGAACCCACGCACCGAGGACAGCGGATAGACGTTGGAGCGACAGCCTACGACCGTTCCCGGATTGAGGACGCTGTTGCACCCCACCTCCACAAAGTCGCCAAGCATAGCTCCCATTTTTTTGCAGCCCGTGTGGATCCTCTCACCGTCCAGCATCACCGTTACCGGCGTTTTGTCGCTTTTGACGTTGGAGGTCACAGAGCCTGCTCCCATGTGGGCTTTGTATCCAAGGATCGAATCGCCCACGTAATTGAAGTGCGGCACCTGCACGCCGTCAAACAGAATACAGTTCTTCAGCTCGGTAGAGTTTCCTACCACGGCACCCGCACCAACGATCGCACTGCCGCGAATAAATGCACAGTGGCGGATCTCCGCGCCCTCACAGATGATTGTGGGACCTGCCAAGTGTGCGGTGGGTGCCACCCGTGCGCTTTTTGCCACCCAAACGTCCTCGCCCCGCTTTTCATAAAGCTCCGAGGAAAGCGTTTGCCCCAATTCCAAAATAAAGGAAGAAATGGAAGCCAACGCCTCCCAAGGATAGGTAAAGCGAGCAAGCAAGGGAGAAGCCACCGAATGCTCGGGATAGCCGTAAAGCTCCGAAATTTTGAGTTGTTCCTTGTTTGTCAGACTCATTTTTTTCCCCTTTTACCGTATTTTGGTCAGCACCGCAGTTATGCCAAGCCCTCGGCAAAAATCACGCGTACCACCTCGTCGGCAGAGCTTTGACAGATCCCCTCGGTGGGAGCCTCCACCATAACGCGCACCACAGGCTCGGTGCCGCTTTCCCGCAAAAGGACTCGCCCCGTGTTCCCAAGCCGTTCAGCAACCGCCGCAAGGCTTTTTTGCACCGCAGCATTCTCACGCACTGCTGCCTTATCGGCAACGCGCACGTTTTTGGTCACCTGCGGAAGCATCCGCACGGGCTCGGCAAGCTTGGAAAGCGTCAGCTTACTGCTGATGACCGCCTCCATGACCTTGATCGCCGTCAGGATCCCGTCTCCCGTTGTGGCAAACTTGGACAGAATGATGTGTCCCGATTGCTCACCGCCAAGGCAGTGTCCGTTCTGCTGCATATTCTCATAGATAAAGCGGTCGCCAACCGTCGTTTGCTCATAAAGGATCCCCGCCTCATCCAATGCGCGGTAAAGACCGAGATTGGACATGATGGTGGTCACAACGGTATTGTTTTCAAGTGCGCCGCGCTGCTTGAGATACTGTGCCAGAACGTACAGAATGTGATCCCCGTTGACTACCTGACCGTTTTCGTCCACCGCAATACAGCGGTCGGCGTCACCGTCAAAGGCAAAGCCAATGTCAAGGCGATTCTCTCGCACGAATTTGCAAAGCCCCTCGATGTGCGTGGAGCCTGCATCGCGGTTGATGTTCAGCCCGTCGGGATCGGCATTGATGGTGTAGGTCTTTGCCCCAAGGGCATCAAATACGCTTTTGGCGATCATCCAGGAGCTGCCATTGGCGCAATCCAGACCAATGCGGAACTGCTTGAACGAGTAACGCGAAAGCGAGATGAGATAACCGATATAACGGTTTCTGCCCGCGGCGTAGTCCACGATCTGACCAAGCTCGGCACCCGTAGCAAACGGAATGTCGGGCGTGGTAATGCCCAGCTCCTCCAGCTTGCCGTCCAGATACAGCTCGATCTTTTCAATGGTAGCGTCGTCAATCTTTTCCCCACGGCAGTTGACCAGCTTGATGCCATTGTCGTAATAGGGGTTGTGACTTGCGGAAATCATAATTCCGCAATCAAAATCATCACCGGCAACTGCGTAAGATACACTGGGCGTAGTGGTAACGTGCAGCATATATGCGTCTCCGCCCGAAGCGGTCAAGCCCGCAACGATGGCGTACTCAAACATATAGCTGGAGCGTCTGGTATCCTTGCCGATGACCGCGCGCACCTTGTGCTTGCCGCCATCACTGTAATACCATCCCAAAAAGCGTCCGATCTTGTATGCATGCTCGGATGTCAGTGTGACACCGGCCTCTCCACGGAAGCCGTCTGTGCCAAAATATTTTCCCATTTGGATATTTTCCTCCGTTTTGTGTTTTGCGCCTCACAAACAGACTCGGAAAACAGCCTGTTAATTATTATAGCAAAAAAGAGGTCAAATGTCAACACCAAATCATGATTTCCAAACATTTTCACTCGATTTTTAAAATAAGAACAATTCCTATTCTAAAATTTTATGGATCAAAATAATTTTTGAAAGCCGATTTTTGCAAATCTTCTACAAAAAGTCTGCAAGTTTTCACTTTTGACTTTCAACTTGGTTTAAAATTGTGAACAAACCGTAACCTTTTCAAAAGGCTCTTGAAAAGGAGAGAAAAAAAGTGTAAAATATATAATGGGTGATAAGTGGCTTATCATCATTGTATATTTTTTATCAAAGTCAAAAATTTACTTATTATAAAAGGAGACAGACCCATGACCAATAACAAGGCAGTATTGAATTGGATCAACGAAATGGCAGAAATGGTCAATCCCGACAAGATCGTTTGGATTGACGGCAGCGAGGAGCAGACCGAGGCACTGCGTGCCGAGGCTTGCAGCACGGGCGAATTGGAAGCACTCAACCCCGAGCTTTACCCCAACTGCTACCTGCACAGAACCGCTATCAACGACGTAGCACGCGTTGAGCACAGAACCTTTATCTGCACCCGCAAAAAGGAGGATGCAGGTAACATCAACAACTGGATGGATCCCACAGAGTGCTACGAAAAGCTTTCCAAGCTTTACAAAAACGCCTACAAGGGCAAGACCATGTACGTCATTCCCTACTCGATGGGTGTCGTAGGCTCCGATTTTGCAAAGATCGGAATTGAATTGACCGACTCGATCTACGTCGTGCTCAACATGATCATCATGACCAGAGTTGGCAAGAATGTAATTGAAGCACTCGGCGATTCCGCTGACTTTGTAAAGGGTCTGCACGCCGTTGCGGATTGCGACGAGGAAAAGCGTTACATCTGCCACTTCCCCGAGGACAACACCATCTGGTCGGTCAACTCCGGCTACGGCGGAAACGTTCTGCTCGGTAAGAAGTGCTTTGCACTCCGTATTGCATCCTACCTCGGACGCAAGGAGGGCTGGATGGCTGAGCATATGCT
>JAGANE010000122.1 GCA_017624395.1 Clostridia bacterium | reverse complement strand
GACCTGCCACGCGGAGCTGCCCGCCATGCGCAGGAGCGCGCCGTCGGTATTCACCGGCGCGGTGAATCGGAGGGTGATGTTTTTCTCATCGATCAGACCGCGCGCCCAGACCGGGCGTGCGGCAGTAAATGCTGCATTTTTCATAGATATGCCCATACCTTTCCGCTGCGCTACAAGGCACAAAAGGGATATGAAATCCGGAGCCGTAACGCAGCATTCAAAATTTCGTGTTAAAATATTACTTGAGAAAGCAGACACACTACACAGCACGTGGAGGTGAGTGGTACAGAAATAAACTGACCGCATAAATATGAGTGCCGAATGCTCTTTCAAGCACAAATGAGTAGGGATATGAACCCTGTAAACTTATCTTTGGAGAGACATTACTTCAATCTTTCAGTGAGCATTCTTTCCAACTGTCCACCGGACAGTTGGACTGTCTGTTTTCTCAAATACTTTTTGAGGGGATGTGTTTATGCTTAAAATCGTTTACCCGATTTGCTGTGGAATGGATGTCCACAAATCCTTCGTCTATGCTTGCATTGCTTCTACCAACGAGCAAGGTGTCACCACCTACAAAAGCAAACGCTTTTCTACGTTCACAAAAGATCTTCGCTTTTGCGCCGAGTGGCTTGCTGCCAATAACTGCAAGGATGTTTGTATGGAATCCACGGGAAAGTATTGGATTCCTGTCTATAACATCTTGGAGCAAACCTGTAATGTTGTCCTTGCTCACCCCAAATACGTCAAGGCGATCAAGGGCAAGAAAACAGACAAAAAGGACGCAAAATGGATTGCAGATATTTTCAAGCACGATCTTGTCTCAGGTAGCTTTATCCCTCCTGCGGATATTCGTCAGCTTCGGGACTTGGTTCGTTACCGCTGGAAGCTCACCAATTTTGTCGTCGGTGAAAAGAACCGCGCACAAAACTGTCTTACAGTTTCCAACATCAAATTGGATGATGTTTTTTCAGATGTGTTTGGTAAGGCTTCTTCCAACATCATCTCTCGGATGTTAGAGAATCCGACCGATAAGATCACCGATGTGGCAGATTTCAGAACCAGGGGGATGAAAGCAACCGACGAAGAGGTGCTTGCCGCCGTAGACGGTGAATTTTGTCCCGAGCAAGCGGAAAAGCTTCGTATTATCCGTTCTCACATGGATAGTCTTGAACTGTGCAAACGGAACGTTGAGTCTTTGATTCTTACCGTTGCGGAAAAGTATATTCCGCAGATCAATCTCGTTTCTACGGTGCCGGGTATCCAGACCTTTGCCGCCATCGGAATCATCTCCGAGATCGGCGTGGATATGTCCGTGTTTCCCACCTCCAAGCATCTCTGCTCGTGGGCTGGTCTTACTCCGCAGAACAACGAGAGTGCAGGCAAGAAGAAAACCACTCGCATCGGTCGTGCCGGTGACTACATCAAGCCTTTGCTTGTTCAATGCGCGCTTTGTGCGATCCGCAAAAAGAACAATCCGGAAATCCGCAATCGGTATTTATCTATTAAAAAGCGCAGAGGTCACAAGAAAGCCATCATCGCGATTGCGAGAATGCTGTTGACCGCCATCTACAACATTCTCAAAAAGAATGAACCTTACAATGCCGACCTTTATACTCGGTCGAATGATCCACCTGCACATCGTACCGTTTCGGTGGATGAGGCTATCTTTATTCTCCAACGTCAAGGGTATCTCGTCACCCCTGCTACTTCTTAACCTTTGTTTATTTCGTTTTTTCGGCTACCCATCGGTAGTCTTTGTTTCTATGCCTTTCGGTTGGGGAGGGGGGAGATGTTTGTTTATTTCAAACTTTTCCTCCGTCGCCGCCAAAATGACAAAATTCGTGTGCCGATTTCAGTATCGTAGCACAAACTCGCCCTTCTGTCAACAGGATTCGTAAAATTCTGTCACGGCAATCGCTTACGAAATTTTACCTGAAAAATCAAAACCAACGCCCCACTGTGGCGGGGTGACGAGTTCGCCAACGGTTTCCTCGGGGCTGGGATTTCTATCTGGGATGCATCGGATTTGCACAGACTATATCCATTTTTGCCCGGATGTAAGGGTTTTGAAGAGAGTTTGAGCGGGGTGTCGCATTGGACAACGCG
>JAGANE010000121.1 GCA_017624395.1 Clostridia bacterium | reverse complement strand
TTTGCCTTGGTGGTTGCATGGGTATATCCAAGTAAGCCACCAACAAAATATCCACTGACGTCCCCCGTATTGTAGCAGTAGATTACGGAGCCTGTATTGCCTGCAGATGCACCTACCTGCCCGGCAATTCCACCGACACGGCCCTGCTTATCGACCGTACTGCAGGAAATCGCCCCGGTGTTAAAGGAACGTTCAATACTACCAATATCATCACCTGCGGCAAGTGCAGCCAAAAGTCCTGCAATTCCGCCTACCCAGTGGTTTTGCTGACCATTCGGATTTGTTGTGGTAACATTCCCCGAATTGGAGCAACTAATGATCTGCGTTGCGGTGTCACCTCTGCCGAGAATTCCTCCAACAGCCAATGTCACAGAAGCCGAAAGCTGCACATCAATGTCAATATCGGTGTGACAATTCTCAATAATCACACCTTTTGCCGTATAGCCAACGATTCCGCCGACATAAATTTGAGTGCCTGAAGTAACGGCAATCTTTGAATTCTTAACTGTCAGATTTTTGATTGCTGCACCGTTGGTATCCCCCTCTATGCCGCCATGAACATACGCAAACAATCCTGCGTATCCAACCGTCGTATTTGCATTGATATACATTCCCGAAATACTATACCCATTTCCGTCAAACTCGCCGTGAAAGGGCTTTGATTTTGAAGCAGACGCCATAGGAGTCCACACAGTAGCGTTCGTCCAAACATCGTTTGTAACCGTGTTCAGCGTAATATCTGCCGTCAGTTTATAGTAAGCCGCTCTGTATACATCATTCTCAACTGCCACATCGTTCAACAGTCCCGCCATCTTCTCCAGATCGGTCTTGCTGTTGATCAAAAACGGACTTGCCTCTGTTCCCGCTCCTTCAAACGGAACTTCGGTCACCTCCGCAAACGCCGCAAAGGGTATGGCTGTCAGTATCATTGCAGCCAACAAAACAACCGATAATATTTTTTTAATAAGAGTTACTTTCATATTCGTTCTCCTTGAATTTGTTTTTTGATTAGGGTAAAGGTAACCAAGGGTAACTGTCGGGATCACCAAGCTCTACGGTGTTGTCGTCACCCGTTTCTGTCGAGGTAACGATGTCGTTCGTTTCGGTCTCGCTCTTTGCAAAAGAGCTTTCCTGAATACTCTCCTGCGGCGGTGTGGGAGAAATTGCCCCTTCCTCACAGCTCCACAACAAAAACGCGCACAGACACAAAACGGTCAACCAGCCCCCAATAAGCTTGTATCGTTGCATATCATTCTCCTTTTTTGGCAAAAAGCTTTACGGTGGCTTTTTAAAAGCTTTGAAACGTTACTTCAATATCGTATCAATAAAGACCGGTGCGTGATCGGTTGCCCAAAGCAAAATATCGTCAAATACCGCACGATAAAGCTTGACGTTTACTAATTTCCCGTCCACACATATATGATCGATGCTTCCCTTTGTTTCCACCTCGTTCAAGGGCTGTCCTACCTTGTGGGTATGACGACCCAGGCTGTCACTCGTCTCTGCCAGCTGGCCGGCAGTCTCTATTTCCACACCATCAATCAACACGGGGAACGCCTCCCAGGTGCGTTCGCAATTGTAGTCACCGCCGACGTAGATGGGAACGTTAGGATATTTCTCGCGTAAGCGCTTTAATTCTCCGTTGATGGCGATCGAGCAATTCATCAGCTCCTCACCACCCCAAGGAGTCTGATGCAAATTGGCGTGCAAACAACGAACCTCGGGATTTTCCTTGCTTTGCAACACCGCCCACGTCATTGTCCAACAGCCCCGTTCAAACAGAAACCAGCCGCCGTCCACCTGCTCCCATCTGCCTTTGTAGTAGAAGATGGGTGTGTAGTTATGACGATTGATCCCCTCCTTGGGACGCGTATACCGTACGATCTCATATTTATCCTTAATCAGATCCGAGATCACCGCCGTCATATTCGGGTCGCATTCCTGCAAGCCGAGAAAATCGGGACGGTAATTGAGATAGACACAACTCAACATCGTTGCGCGCTCTGCCCATATGCCCTCGGTGGAAGCCGAAAACAACACGTTGGAGGACATCACGCGAATACAGGTCCCATCTTTATAGATCTTTTTCGGAAGATCGGAATTTTTATAAAATTCCATTGCATCATAATATCTCATAGTAAACCTCTTATGGTAAGTAAAATTTTACAACAATCGGGTAATGGTCCGAAAGATAATAGCTTTGCCCCTTCGTTTCTCCATTATTAAAACTCACCTTGTCAACGTACGGATCGTTCACCACATAAAATTCCGTGGCAAACACTTGGTTGGAAAGGAAGCAATAGTCCATGATCTTGAAATCACACGTCCAATCTTCGGTCGTTTTTTCGGCAACCTTTCTCGCATCCCACCACGTTTTGGTAAGCGATTTGTAGAGTGAAGAGGTCGGCATCGTATTAAAATCCCCCGTTACAACGTAAGGATACGGAAAATCGTTTTCCGCTTTGGTCATAATGACATCACACTGCTTTGCCGGCACGTCGTTCCCGCCGTCATTATTCCAACCAATGTGCGTGTTGTAGTGGGTGAAGCGTTCACCCGTTTCCAGATCCTCAAACACCGCGTACATTACCACGCGTCTTTGATCTGTGTTGGGAAATTTGGACGGATTGTTGGGGGTTGCCGAAAGCCAATAGCCACCGCTTTCGATGAGCTTCAGCTTATCACGGCGATAGAAGATCGCATTGAGAAGAAGATTTGACGAGGCATTGTGCGGATTGACGTAATCGTAATGCGAAGCAAGAGCGTTACTCAATTCGTTTACCCACGTGGAATTTCCCTCCTGAATTCCCACGCTGTCGGGAAGATGCGTCAGGATCGCGTCGGCAACAAGAGACACTCGCGCGTCGATATCCGTTCCAAGCACGTTAAAGCTCATCACGGAATACTCTTTGGCGGCTTCAAGCGGTTGGATCTGTGCTGTGGAATAATCCAATGCTACCGCTCCCGATTGGGTCAACAGCAACTCCAAAAATAAATTGACTGCGCGTACGGTATCGAATTCCGAGCCTCCCTGAATGCGGAACAGCCCTGCTTCCGACGCATAGACTGCCGTATTTTGGGCAAGCGATTCTGCATATGCACCCTGCTTTGTAACACCGATTAAAATGGCATTTGCGTTTGTTTTCTTTTGATATTTTCCGTCGGATACTACGGAAATCTCCATGCCCGTCAGTTGCAGGATCCCCTGCGAAAGCTTCTCGGCAGCAGACCGCAGATAAACCGAATTGATAGGATATACGATCTGCCACTCGCGGATATCGATACCGTTCAAGGAAAACGACCGAATTGCGTAGGCATGGCGGTAAGAAAGCAGCGCGTCGGCGTAAACAGCAAGCTCAGAAGCATAGCTTTTGCTAAGATAAAGCTCAATCCATGCCGTGACCGCATTTACCGTGGCAGAAAGACTTCCGCCAAGCATGAAAAGCTTGCTTTCCACCACTGCTACCTCGTAATCGTCATGCAGCAGTATGTCATATCCCTTGGAAGCCTCTCGGTTTGTAGCACCAATCAAAATTTCCCGATCAACCTCTACGATCCCCCGCTCCTCAATGATAAAATCCTCGCGTATCTCAAGCGTGACGCCCGTCTTTTCTGCAATGGCGTTCACAAGCGCGGTTGCCGCCGTCGAGATCTCACGGTCGGGATTGGAAGGAATGATCACGGTATAGCCCGAAAGATCCTCGATCAAGGCCTGATCTTGAGGATCCTCATTCGGTAGCGGCGATTCCTCGGGTTGGCAGGACACAAATGACAGCAACAGCAGAACTGTCGATAACAGGATAGCAATCGTTTTTTTCATATTTTTTCTCCGCTTTGCCTGCGTTACTCCGATTTAACCTGAAGATTCAGTTTAACAAACTCCTCCAGATATCCCTTTGCAGACCGCATTGTCGACGTCCAGACCGTATCACGGTTTGCAACGCGCTGTCTGAAAATGTTGACGGGATTGGTCGCCAGACTGTCAAAGCAAGCTCTTGTGATCTCAAAATACGGATAGCTTCTCAAAATCTCAAACATTTGAGTATTCAGCGAGTCGTCGCTGGCGTATCTATACTTCAAATTGGTTTCATAAAATGCGTAGGTCGTGTTTCTGTATCCCTCGGCAGCCAACGCCTCCATAATCAACGTGGAGCATGCGGGATCCGCCGCCTTTTGAGGAACCGACCATACCGTATAGGTAAACGAAATATTGGTATAATAATGATCCTGATTTTCGTCATATTTGGGCGTTGGAAGAATCGCATAGGAATAATTCATTCCCAAAGATACCGCCTCAATCAACTGTGCAGGTGCCGTCGTCAAAAAGAGACCGCGCCCCTCGGCAATTGCTGCCTTGGTTTCCGCCTCCTCATTTCCGTACCAACAATAATCGGTTGCAAACGCATCGGATAAAACCGTCAACAGCTGTACACCGCGACTGGCATCCAAAGAATCGGCTCCGAGAACGTATTTACCACTCTCGTCACGGTCGATAAAACGGAAATTAGAGCCCGCAAGATACATGTCCGAGTAAACCTGACCACGGTGTATGTATCCGTAGATATCAAAGCCGTCCTTCGTTCCACTATTGTTAACGTCCTCGTAGATATCGGTGGTGTACTCAAACATTCTTTCTACGGTCCACGTGCCGTCAAGAACCTCCTGACGGGGATCGGTGGTGATCCCTCTGTCATCCATCATATCCATATTACCGAGAATAAACATCATAGCATAGTAGTAAGAAAGCGCAATATCTCCCGAAGCAAAATAAACGCTGTCACCAACTCTTAAATTTTCAGCCAGTGTCTTGGGCCACCAGGGCTTTTGAAAATTGATGTAGCTATCGGTCTCCTCCAGATTCATCAGCCAGCCCTTCAATGCCATCGTCATGCCGCACATACTGTACGAGGCAAACAGATCAAACTCGGCAGTATTGGACATCAAAGAATTTTCTACTCTTGTAACGTACTCGTCCTGAGTCGTGTTTCCACCTGTGATCGTTGTATCAAACGACAGGATCACACCAAAACGGCTCTCTACGTTGGCATTTCTTTCAAAGAGTGCCTGATCGACGTTTGTTTGCGAGCCGTCGGCTTCAAACTCGGTACGCGTATTATCCACCGCAAGGATTTTGACCTCACGGTTTTGATAATTGACGTCATCGGGCAGGTCATCGGAGATCTCCCCGCTCTCTGACGTCTCGTGTGTTTCCTCATCTCCCGTGCTTGTTTGATCGGGCGCCTGATCCTGACATGACGTCACGGCACCGATCAAAAGAATCATTGCCAAAAAAAGGCAAACCACTTTTAATTTCATATGCAATTACTCCTTCTCGTTGTGCCACATCACACAGTTGTAAGGCAGCATCAAAAAATTTCCAAAACTCCGAAAGCCAATAATATGACTTTCGGAGTAAATCAAATTGTAATATCAGCTCTTGCGCTTCTTAGTAAAAATCGCGCCGCCCAAGCCGAGAATTCCGATCAATGCAATTGCCGCACCGCTGAAAGAGGATGCGCAGCCGCTCTCGTCAGAATCCGCAGGCGTAGTTCCCTGCGTAGTGGGAGCCTCGGTTACGGGATCGGTTTCTTCATCGGGGGCTTCGGTAGTGACGGTCGCATCGGTTTCGTTCTCATTGTTGTTATTGTT
>JAGANE010000120.1 GCA_017624395.1 Clostridia bacterium | reverse complement strand
TCCTCGTCCACAATTTCGTCCACAATACGGCGATCCACACCCTCATAGTGTCCGCAAAGCAGGATCAAATTGTCATAGTCTCGCGCCAGCTCTGCCGCACGGCTTTGTGTGAGCACCTTTCCCATGGGTGAGAGGTAGATCACGCGACGGCGCAGATTCTCATCCAGTTCTTCGGCTCTTTGCTGTGCAAGAACCCCTTGATAGCAATTATAGATGGGAGGTGCCATCATCAACATTCCCTTTCCACCGCCATAAGGAGTATCGTCCACGCGGCGATGCTTATCCTCGGAATAATCGCGGATATTATGCGTACGCACCGTGATCGCTCCGTTTTTTTGCGCTCGCCCGATCACACTCTCACCAAGCACGGTGTTGACGAGATCGGGAAAAAGCGTCATAATATCAAATCGCATCATACGTTCTCGGCACCTCCGTCCAAAAGCCCGGGAATCGGTCGGATATAGATCGCCTCGTCGGGATCGATCCGCGTGACAAGCTCGGGAACGGCAGGTACCATATAATCGCCCGTTTGGGTACGGACGATGTAAAGATCACGTGCGCCGCTTGTATTGACGTCGACAAGCACGCCGATCGGCTCGTTGGTGTCGGCATGGCGCACCTCAAGACCGATCAGATCCACAATAAAATGATCCCCCTCCTCCAAAGGAAGATCCTCTCTTGCCGCCCAAACGACCCGATTACGCAATGCGTTTGCCGTTTCCTCGGTCTCTACGCCCTCCAGATCTGCCAGCACAAACTGCTTAAACATCGACGTGTGCAGCACACGCACCATACGGTATGCACCGTTTTCCAAAAAAAAGAGCCTTTTTAATTCTGCCAATACTGTGGGAGAATCACACCAGCTCTCCAGCTTGACCGTTCCGCGAAAGCCGTGGGTATTGATAATTTTTCCGCATTCAAGATATGCTTGCTTCATAGTGACACCGTATGCCCCTTCCGTAGACTGTTATCCTTCATAGTATACCATAAATCTGCAAAAAAAGCAACCGTTCTTTGTTTTTTCTCTCTTTTTTTTGAAAAAAAGTGCGTTTGCTAAAAATATTTACAATTTAGCTCTTGTATATTCCTCAAAAAAAGATTACAATATATAGAAATGATTTGAAAGAGAGGTATTTTTTATGAATCTGATCGTTTCTTTGATGGAAACCTCCGCGGCAGGAGGCGGTGCAGGCGGAACACTGATGATGGTTTTGATGCTGGCAGTGATGTTTGTTGCCTTCTACTTTTTTGGCATTCGTCCGCAAAAAAAGCAGGAAAAAGAACAAAACAACATGCGTAACAACCTCACCGTAGGCGACGAGATCACGACCATTGGCGGTATCATCGGCAAGATTGTGAGCATCAAGGAGGAAACCTGTGTCATTGAGTCGGCACACGACAAGACTAAGATCCGTATCCTCAAGAGTGCTGTCAGCCGCGTTGACGTTAAAGCAGAAGACGCTGACAACTGAGTTTTTTCCAATAGGAATAAAAAGACCTCCTTGCGAATATGCTTTAACAGCATCTTCCATTGGAGGTCTTTTATCATGAGTCAAGCAACTGTAAAGCATTCCAAGAAAAATCGCCCCCCCTATGCTCCAAAAAAATTGCAAAAAGACGAACACTCCCCTGCTCTGTTGGCAAAAGACGTTGGAAAAGGTCTGTTGATCACGGTGGGGATCGGTGTTCTTTTGACG
>JAGANE010000119.1 GCA_017624395.1 Clostridia bacterium | reverse complement strand
GTGTCCCGCCGGACACCGTAGGTGTCATTCTGAGCCTGTCGAACTTTTTCCACCGAGATCCCGAACAGTACTTCGTACCGTTCGATCCTCGCGTTGCTCGGATTTCGACTTCGCTCAGGATGACGCGGTGGAAAAAGCACGGGGCGTAGCCGAGTGGAATCTCGGCGGGACGGGAGAGCTTGCACTCCTTCTCAGCAATGACACGCAAGCGTGTCGCAAAACAATGCTGAGAATCAACCTTTTGCTGAGACAGAGTCAAAATTTTTGTACTCAATAATGAGTATTCTCAAAGATTTTTTCCAAAATCATGTTATAATGAGAACATCATTTATGAAAGAGGTATCAAACTATGAAACATCTACTAAAAGAATTATGGTACGGAAATCTCACTCCTTGCGAGGATCTTTGCTTGGAAACATCTGCGGAAAAGGAATTGCAAAAGAAATTTTGGGAATGCACCGAAAAATTAGAAGCCATGCTCCCCAAAGAAGTGGTTTTGCTCTATGAAAAGCGAGAAGATCTTGCAACCGATATTCGTGTAACGATGGAAACAAACGCTTTTATCAACGGCTTTTGTCTTGGAATACAGCTGATGACCGAGGTCTTTGGCACAAACGCCCAACGAAAAATTCTTTGGGAAGAAAAAAGGACTTGTGATGATCACAAATCCTAATGGAAATCCGCATAAAATTGCAAAAAGGGGTAAGGGAGTCCCGATATAACTTTGACATCTCCGACACAACGTCGGCAATATGTTTTATAATATCAAAAGTCTCCCTCACCTCTCCCAAAAACCGCTCTCTTAAAACAGATTGATAATCGACATCACCAGCCAGATAACCGCGCAGACCGCGCAGGCAGGTGACAGAACGGCACTGACAAGGCTTTTTGGCAGCTGCTTGACAGGGACGGAAACGGTATAAGAGGAGTCCGCATTCTCACGCGCATAGACGTGATAGATCTTTCTTGCCTCTCCCACCGCAAAGGCAGAAAAGAGCAGGAACAAAACCACCAAACAAAAAATAAAGATCTCGTTGCTCCCCGCGTTGATATAAAACGCAGAAAGATAGGGCTGACCAAACAGACAAAACAGATTGTAGCCCAAATGCAGCAAAAACACCGTCACAAAGGATCTTGTGGTGTACATTGCCCCCGCAAGGATCGCTCCCAAAAGGAGATAAGACAAAAAGAGCGGGAACGAAAAATGCAGCATGGCAAAAAAGACGGCACTGACGGCAATTGAAACACCAACCCCAAACCGCTCATACTCACAGCACAAAATTGCGCGGTAGATCATTTCCTCGCAAAACGCAGGCAGAACCCCGTAGGCAAGCACCACGTAAAGCGTTTGCGCCGCCGTCCCGTTACTGCGCGCCACAAAAATATCGTAAAGCGTAAAATTTCCCGTCAAGGAGGAAACACCGCCCGTCAGGATCCCGAACAAAAGCCCTCCTGAGATCATCACGACCAAAACGCAGGCCGTAAGCCACAGATGCTTGAGCTTGGGCGCACGGATCCGCATACGGGAGGAAAACGCCTCTCCGCGCAAATATCCGTATACCACGGCAGGAACCAAAAAGATCAGCAATTGCAGTAAGATTACAATGACGTACTCATTGTTGCGGTCGGCAAGCGTGGTATCGATCAGGCGAGACAGCAGGAGCAGAACAAAGGTAACGGCAACCAACACGGCGGGCGCGTGGGGGGCGCGAGAAGGCCTGCGTGCGCCTGCACTCTCATTTCCCGTCTTTCCCGTGGCGTCTCCCGTTTCCGCGGTCAGAGCGGTCTGCGGTTGATGCTGCATCTTGCCCTTCCATTGACCAAGCAAGTCACTGAACCGCCGCTTCAAGGAAATCATCTCCGACGGCTGTTTTTTTTCATCGGACACAGTCTCTTTTGTTTCGTTTTGAGTCTCCGAAAGTGCTTTTTTTGCCATTTCATCGCATCGGATCCTCCCGCGCTCGGTAAACACCGTCAAAACGCGTTTGTCGTGCGCCTCGGTGGGAACACGCTTGATCATCATCATTTGATATACCGCGCCCACGGTGATTCCCGAAAAGCTCTCCAAAAAACGGTCGTAATATCCCTTTCCGTAGCCAAGACGCGCCCCCGTAGGATCAAAGGTCGGCGCAGGCAGAATGCAAAGCGTATTTTCGTCGGTCTTACAAAGCGGTGCCGCCTCGGGTGGCTCCGCAATTCCGTATGCGCCCCTCTCCAATCGAGTTCCTGCCTCCAACAGATGAAAGCGCAGGGTGCAGGTCTCGGTATCGCATCGGGGAAACGCCACTGCCTTTCCGTCTCGCCGCGCCAGGCGCACCAAGGGCAACAGATCAATCTCCCCTGACATGGGGGCATACAAAAGGATCACGTTTGCACGTCGGTATTGCTCGGATGCCGCGATCCGCTCCACAATGGCGCGATCCCATTCCTTTTTTTGCTCTGCGGTCAAAGAGGAACGCCGTTCCTTCAAAACGGCACGCAGACGCTTTTTTTCTTCTATCAGTCTACTCACGTCAATCTGCCAAAACCGCGCGGCGCAGGTCGTCCGCAGTCTCCTGTCCCTTCAGCGCGGCGACCAACGCAAGACCAAACTCCAAGGCAACACCCATGCCTGCCGCCGTAATCACCCTTCCGTCACGCACCACACGCTCCTTGGCAACCGTAGCCCCCGTCAGATATTCCTCAAAGCCGGGAAAGCAGATGGCTCGCTTGCCCTCCAGATACCCTCTTTTTCCAAGCACCATGGGAGCGGCGCAGATGGCGGCAAGATACGCCCCCTTGTTGGCGGCAACGCGCAATGCCGTATCAACGGTACGTGACTCGTCAAGATGACGGGTGCCCGGCATACCGCCCGGCAGAATGATCATTTCGGGAGAGCTGTCACGGTCGAGCGCCTCGGGAATGTCGGCTTGCACAGCGATCCCGTGAGAGCCGACGATCATCTCGCCTCCCACGCCCACCGTGGTGACCTGAAGCCCCGCACGGCGTAACAGATCCAAGGGGCATAACGCCTCTACCTCCTCAAAGCCGTTGGCTAAAAACATGTAAATCATTTTTTGTTTCTCCTTTTTGTTTCAATGGAAATACGCAGGGATATGCGTGAACGCTGTTTAAGGACGCGGTTTTCTTGGGGAAACTTTTGAGTAAAAAAAACACGTCGTAAACGCCGTGTTAGAAGCGGCAAAGCCGCTCCCCCCACACCCTTCAAAACTTTTACTGAGTTTTTTATTTGTGGTTAGAGAAAATCTAATCGTAGCCACATAGGGGCTGGCGATAGACGTCAGGGACCACCAACCCTGCCGTCTCTCCCGATCAAACTAACTCTGTCGCCTCGCGCAAATATCACTCGCGTTTGCGCGGGCATTTCGGTTTTAATGCAAGATAGACTTTTTATATTCCTGCGGTGACATTTTGACAAAGCGCTTGAAGGTAATCGAGAAATATTGCGGCGTATCAAAATGCAAAAGCTCGGAAATTTGCGTCACATTATAAGCCCCTTCCCTGATCAGCTTTTTTGCTTCCTCAACCTTTAAATAATTCACATATCTCATCATTCCGCCGCTTTGATAGCTTGCAAACAATGACTTGACTGTGCTGATGCTTTTTCCCATACGTCGCGCGATCTCCTTGACGGTCAGCCTCTCGTAAACCGTCTCCTGCAAAAAATCCACCAGCTCCTTTACCTGAAGCGGAATACTCACCCCGTTTACCTTGTAGTGATAACGGCTCTGCTTTGCAAGCACGTCGGTGTTGCGGTGGAGGGTGATCAAAAAGATCTCCAAAAGATTTTTTGTCATTTGGCTACTCCCAAAGGGGGCATTTTCCACTCTTTTGAGCTGTTGCAGTAAGGGGTTGCGCTTGTCCACCATCTCGTATGCCGAAAGTCCCTCCCGAAACAGCATTGACAAGAGGGTTTTTTCCTCGGAAGAAAGACGAATGATCTTTTCTTCAAAATGTTTCATGAAAGGATCTTTCGATTCAAAGGTCATAATCGATACGTTTGGTGCCACGGTTCCGTTGGAGCGTATGGCGTGAAACTCATTGGGCTTGTGAAAGGTCAATTCTCCGCCCTTTAGCACAAACTGCCGCTGATCTGCAGTGCAAACAATCTCTCCTCGGTCTATGTAGACCATTTCCCAAAAATCGTGCCTTTCTCCGTCAAAAACAAAATCCTTGGAAAATTCCATGTAAAAGATCGTGATAATATTTTCAACGTTGATCGGTCTTTCAAACTCAAATCTTATAAATTTATCGGACACATTTTTTCTCCGTTGGCTATTTTTATAAATATTATACCCGATTTTCCATTCAAATGCAAGTCTTTTTTTGATAAAATAAAAATACCGATCCAAATACGCAGGCGTGAGTGCTTGGGCTTGCGTGTCTTTGGGGGGAATTTTATCGAAACAGGAGTAGGATCATGAAAAAAGGCATCAACATCTGGTCATTTCCCGATCAGCCTCTGGTCAAAAGCTTTGCACTTGCAAAGGACGCCGGCTTTGACGGTGTAGAGGTCGGCTTGCTTGCCGAGGGCGAGGTCAGCCTGAAAAGCACCGAAAAACAACTGTTAAAGGTAAAAGAGGATGCCAAAAGCAACGGCATCGAATTGTACAGCATCGCAACAGGACTTTATTGGGATCATTGGCTAACGGCAGACGATCCCGCTGAACGCCAAACAGCAAAGGAGATCGTCAAAAAACACCTTGAGGTGGCAAAGCTGTTGGGCTGTAATACCATTTTGGTGGTTCCCGGTTCGGTTCACGCTGAATTTGCAGCTCCCGGTAAGGTGGTAGATTACGAAAGCGCCTACCAAAGAAGTCTGGAGGCTTTGACAGAATTAAAGGAAAGCGCCGAGGCACTCAAGGTCAATATCGGCATTGAAAACGTATGGAATCAGTTTTTGACCTCTCCCTTGGAAATGCGCAGCTTTATTGATCAGATCAATAGCCCCTTTGTTGGCAGTTATTTTGACGTTGGAAACGTATTGGCAAACGGTCATCCCGAGCATTGGATCAAAATTTTGGGCAGCCGTATCAAAAAGGTTCACTTTAAGGATTACCGCATTGCCGCAGGCGGTCTGCACGGCTTTGTTGACCTCTTGGCAGGTGACGTCGATTATCCTGCCGTCATCAAAGCATTGGAACAGATTGGTTACGATGATTGGGTATCCGCAGAAATGATCCCCAACTACAAATACCACACCGAAGCAATTATTTATAATACGTCCCTCGCCATGGACAAAATTTTAGGGAGGAGCACATCATGCTAAAAATCGGATTGATCGGCTGCGGCTTTATGGGAAGTATGCACGCCAACTGCTATCAAAACATCAATGGAGCCTGTGTCACCGCAGTGGCAGACCTCCGTCCACAAAAAGCAGAGGAGCTGGCAAGGCTTTCGGGTGCCCAAATTTACTCCACCGGAAAAGATCTGATTAAAAAAGCCGATGTAGACGCCATTGACATTTGCCTCCCTACCTATCTGCATGCCGAGCATGCGTTGCTTGCCATGAAAAAAGTAAAATACGTATTTATTGAAAAGCCCGTCGCCCTCACGGTTGAGGAAGGCGCTACTTTGATCGAGGCGGCAAGGGCTTGCGACGCAAATATCCAGATCGGTCAGGTCATCCGCTTTTGGGACGAATACGTCGCCCTTGCGGAGATTGTAAAAAAGGGAACCTACGGACGTGTGATCAACGCAAACTTCCGCCGTCTCTCCCCCATTCCCACGTGGGGCTGGGAAAATTGGCTTCTCGATGCCACACGCTCGGGAGGCGCGGGACAGGATCTGCATATTCACGACATAGACTACGTTCTCTCAATCTTCGGCAAACCGCAAAGCTTTTATTCGGTCAAAAATACGTTGGGAAATACCAACGACTACGTCAACACGATCATGCAGTATCCCGATTTTGTCGTTGGTGTTGAGGGAACATGGGGACTGCCCGAAAGCTATCCCTTTACCGCAACCTTCCGCGTAGTATTTGAAAACTCCGTTCTGGAAAACGCAGGCGGAAAGCTCCTGTGCTACGACCAAAACGGCGTCCATGAGATCAAGATTGAAAAAAAGACATTGGACGGTGACGGCTACCAAGGCGGAAATATTTCCGATCTTGGCGGTTACTACAATGAATTGCTTTATTTTTGCAATCAAGCATCCGTCGGTGCGCCAATTGAAAAAGCAAGATTGAGCGACGCCGTAGAATCTCTTGATTTTGTATTGAAGGAATTAAGCTTTCAAAAAAATTAAATCATAATCCATGTCCCGTGCAAGATCCAAAGGCGTCATCTTGCGCGGGATTTTTGTATTGGAAAGCACCTTGTTCCGTCGAGCAAATCCCCCTTACCGTTATTTCCCTGCGGTGAGCTGAATGAGCAAACGAATGTTATCGGGTTGCTCCTTTGCCTCGTGTGCGGCACGGTTGCGGCGGATCTCGCCGCATTTGGTACAGCGGTGGACAATGACGTAGCCCTTACGCGGATCCGGCTCCACGCGGATCGGCTCCAATTGACCGCCGCAATCGTTGGCTCTGTCACCGGGATTGACATCCACGTGCAACGACCACAGGCAGAACGGGCAATGGTTGCGCGAGGTATATCCAAGCGGCTTGACCTCCTTACCGCAATGCGCGCAGACAAACCCATTATCATTTTTTGTAAAACGCTTTTGCTCCATCTTACGTCCTCCAAAATTCAACTGCTTATATCTTATCACAATTTCCGAGAAAAGTCAATATTTTGCCGCATAAAGAAGCCGGAGAATCAAAAAAGCCCCGCACAAGCGGGGCAAACCGACAAACAAGGAGTAACCCTTGTCTTTTTTATAAAAGTTTTGGTCAAGGCAATCTCCTCATCCGTCACTCGCAAGCTCGTGCCACCTTCCCCGCCGGGGAAGGCTTAGATAGTTGCCACATCTGTGGCGGTAGAGCTTCTAACGAACTGTCATTTTAGTGAAAGTTTTGGTCAAGCTTTTTCAAAAGCTTGCGAGGTGGAGGGCGCGAAGCCCTCCTCGTCCTCCGCAGAGGACGAAATCCCCCTTGGCGTACCTGCGATAAAGCAGGTACAAATCAAAAGACATAGCTTATTTTTAGGCTATGTCTTTTTTTGAATAGAAAAATACTACGATTGGTAGAATTAGGTCTATGTTGCGGTTATTGATTTATAAGTTAAAATACTGTATAATGTATTCAG
>JAGANE010000016.1 GCA_017624395.1 Clostridia bacterium | reverse complement strand
TCTTTTGTTGTTGGTTCACGCCCAAAGGATCCTTGACCTCTTGGGGATCACAACCAATCATCAACACAGTTATAAAAACAGATAATGTGAAACAAATTATATGTTTCAAAATACGTTTTTCTTTCTTTACCATTTATTTAACCCTTCCCTCTGTACGTTCTTTGAATAAAAAAGTGACGGGGAACGGCAGTTGCCGTTCCCCACCGTTTCATTGTTGGAAATTTTCTAATAAGTATCCCAATTTTGTATTATAACTGGTTTTAAGGGATTGGAAAAGCACCGAAACCGCATCGGTATTCGCGTTGATACAGTTACGAAGTATTGCGGAGGGTCCCTGCTGATCTCCCCAAGCGAACGCATAGATATATGCAAAATCATATCTGGGATTTTCCAAAATAATATCGATACATTTGGACGAATCAGCATCCTTGGCATCACGGTACTTCAAGACCGTAGAATAAAGGGCGTCTCTGACATACTCATGGCTGTAGAATGCCATAGCTTCGGTAATAGCCCCCACAAAATCAATATCTTCTCCTGCGGTTCTGGGAATAGCAAACGCCGAGCTATAGTCCATCGTAATGGAATAGTACTTCTTTTGAGAAGCATCGTATTTCGGATACGGCAAAATACCGTAATTGATCTCCGTAGTACGCAGCTCGGATGCATTCTTAAGATTAGCCGTAGTGAAAGCAGTCTTTCCTCTCAACATCATGCCGATACTTTGATCGATCTCGGCGTCTTCGCCGTCCTGTTTATAGGTCTTACCGCTCGTATTGATGATTCTGTGCAAAATAGTAGCAAGATTGCCAAGCTTTTCACCTGCTCCGTAAAGCTTGACCGTACCGTCCTCGGTTCTGCCCGAAACGGAAATATCGCTACAGAACAGGAACGCGTCAACCGCCGTATAGGTATTGGTAGCATAACCGTAGCTGTCATCCTTGGTCATACCGTCGATACCGTCATCATCCGCCGTAAACTGCGTAATGTAAGTTTCAAACGCTTCCAACGTCCAGTTGCCGCTCTCAACCAAGTCAAAAATCTCCGCACTTCCGCCATCAAGTCTGGCGTTCACAAAATCCTGATTGAAGAACACGCATGCAGAAGAGTAAAGATGAGAAAGAGAAAGGCTTCCCGTCATGACATAAGCACGGTCGCGATAGGCTGCAGCCTTGGCAAAGTTTCCGTCCCACCAATCAGCTTCTAAATCCACGTTGGAGATTTGATGCCAATCCAAAAAGTCACCAAGTGTAGAATTGTAAGCCAAGCGATACTCATAGCCTGCCGCAAGCTGAAAGGTGTTATCGCCACTCAAAACCGATGTTTTAATAGGACTCAAAAAATCGTTTTCGAACGATGCGTTTGCCACAGGATGATATGCCAACCAAATATCATACCGGTCTTCTACGGCAGAATTTCTCTCAAAAATAGCGTCGTTGATCGTAGCGCCCGCGTCCTCTTCTACGTATTCCCACTCATAGGAATAAGCATCTCTGTAAATAATTTTAAACTCTTTGCCTACGTATTCTGCTTTGGAAGCGGGAAGAACCTGATCGGCTAAATCGGTAGTGTCCTGCTCCGAGGTTTGTTGATTATCTTTCACCTCATCGCCCTTGCAGGCCGCAAGCGTTGTGACGAGCATGCAAAGCAAAAAAAATATAGCGAGTAATTTTTTCATATCATTCCTCATTTCAAATAAGCATTCCATCACGTCTATATTCCCAAAGGTTGGTGATAGCAACCGACTCCCCAAGGGGGGAGCCGGCTACCCACGTTACATAGACTGAAACGTTTGGTTAAAAAACATCTTCGCCCTTAACGCCGAACTCACCGTCACTTATAGCAGTAACAGAGGTGGTTATAATGTCGGATTCATCAAGCAAATATGCTTCAACGGACGGAGCAATATAATTCTTTTTCATTGTAAAATCCTCCTATCACATTCAATTAATTCTGGGGAACAATGGTTGCGCAGAAAGTCTTTTGTGCCTCGGTAGCATTCGTATCGTTCAAGCACAGCTCTGCAACCTGGTAAATGCTTCTGGTTACGCTTTCGCCAACCAGTGCTTCGCCGACGTAGGTGTACGCAACGATCTCATCCTCGTAGTTTTCGGAATTGATCTCATAAACAACAGCGTTTACACGGTAGTAGTCGTCGCCAACCTCTACTGCGTTGGTTGCCTGAATATCGATACCGCCCGCAGCCTTCAAATTAGCAATGGTAACGTCACCTTGCATAGTATCGAGCTTGCTCTTTGCGATCAGGATGATACCAAAGTTTGCATCTTCGGTCTGAGCACCGGTTACGGCATTCTTCTTGAATACGCTTACGAAACGGATACCGGAGTAGTCATCCTCTGCACCGGTGCAACGAATCTGTGCGCCAAGCACGGTAGCGTTGCCGCTAACAACCGAGAGAGAAGAAAGCCAACCGTTCTTAACCAGTCCCGCAGGAGCAGGATAGTAAAGGTTCTGGTTATCCACCATAGCGCTCTTGAAGGTCATCGTGGAATTCTGCGAGAAAGCACCGGTAGTAAGAGCCGCGATTTCTGCCTTCGTTTTTGCAGAAACATTTGTGGTGCTAAGACTTTTCGAACCCGAACCATCATCTAATCCCATATCGCCACCATGGGGATTCGTAATGTTTACATAGTAGAAATTTTCCACTGCTAAAGTGCTATTAGCATCTCGTTTATTACCGATGATAATTCCGTTAGGATTAGTTTTAGTGGTAGCAAAAGTCATCGTTCCAATCGAGTAGCAATCTTTGATTTCAACATTGATTTTCTCACCAGTGTTTGCTTGTATTTGTCCAATGAATAGTCCTCTCGTCACCACCATACCGGCAACGATACCCGCACTTCCCAGCCCGAACAACACCCGATTCACTTTTTTCATTTGCATTTTCCTTAAACTTGTATGGCGCAATTTAATTTTATTTTATTTACTTTAATTATTCAGAAAAATCAAGACAACTCCGGCTCCGGTTTTCCGAAACTGTGTTGAGCCCTCTGTCTTCCATCCCATTGAGCGAATCAAGACCGGAGGAACCTCTGATG
>JAGANE010000118.1 GCA_017624395.1 Clostridia bacterium | reverse complement strand
TTCCTCACGGGACCCGAGGTCTCTGTGCTTGCGTTTACAGACGGAAAGACCGTCGTTCACATGGTTTCATCTATGGACCACAAGCGCGCCAAAGACAATGACGAGGGGCTCAACACAGGCGGAATGGGAACGGTCGCTCCCAACCCCTACTATACGCCCGAAATTGCCGCAGAGTGCATGGAGACCATCTTCCTGCCCACGATGCGTGCAATGAACGCAGAGGGAAGAACCTTCCGCGGCTGTCTCTATTTCGGCTTGATGCTGACTCCGAATGGCCCGAAGGTGATTGAATATAACTGCCGTTTTGGAGATCCCGAAACGCAGGTGGTCCTGCCGCTGATGGAAAGTGACCTGCTTTCTGTCATGATGGCAACCGCAAACGGAACGCTTGCAGATGCCGACGTGCGTTTTTCGGACGGCGCGGCGTGCTGTGTGATCGTAGCCTCCAAGGGATATCCTGTCAAATACGAGTCGGGTTATCCGATGGAATTGCCCGCAGATACCGATGATGGCTTTATCTACGTTGCGGGGGCAAAAAAGGACGGAGATCGCTTGCTCAGCGCAGGCGGACGCGTTCTGGGCGTCACTGCGGTGGCTGACCGCTTGGAGGATGCTATCGAAAAGGCATATGACCGCGTATCAAAAGTGCGCTTTGAAAACGGCTATCATCGCTCGGATATCGGCGCACGAGCTCTCAAGGCCTTGCAGAAATAAAGCAGATCGGAAAGGAATAAAAAGCTTCTATGGTTTACAGAGTATATGTAGAAAAGAAAACCGGACTTGAACACGAGGCAAACGCGCTTCGTTACGAGATCCGTCATCTGTTGCAGATCAAATCTCTCGATCGTGTACGTGTGTTGAACCGTTACGACGTGGAGAATATCAGCGCAGAGCTGTTTGAGGAATGTAAGGGCAAGGTCTTTTCCGAGCCGCAATTGGACAGTGTAAGCGATGGCTTTGATGCTGACGGCGCGGTCGTGTTTGCCGTGGAATATCTGCCCGGACAGTTTGACCAGAGAGCCGACAGTGCCGCACAGTGCATTCAGATCCTTTCGCAGGGAGACCGTCCCACCGTGCGTACCGCAAAGATCTATCTTTTGTACGGTACGATGAGTGAGGGAGAGATCGCGCAGATCAAAAAGTATGTGATCAATCCCGTGGAGTGCCGTGAGGCATCTTTGGAGATCGCCAAGACCCTTGCAATGGAGACCGAGATCCCCAAGACCGTTGCCGTGCTTGACGGCTTTTGCGCGCTTGATGCAAACGGTCTTGCCGCATTTGTCAAGGAAAAGGGCTTGGCAATGGATGCAGACGACATTGCGTTCCTGCAAAAATACTTCCGCGATGAGGAAAAAAGAGATCCCACCATCACCGAGATCCGCATGATCGACACTTATTGGTCGGATCACTGCCGTCATACCACCTTCCTGACCACGGTGGATCACGTCACCTTTGAGGACGAGATGATGGAACAGACCTATCAGCAATATCTTGCTGTCCGTAAGGAATTGGGCAGAACCAAGCCGATCAATCTGATGGATATTGCCACGCTGGCAACCCGTTATCTCAAGGCAACGGGTAAGCTGCAAAAGCTGGATGAATCCGAGGAGATCAATGCTTGCACCGTTAAGATGGAGATTGAGGTTGACGGCAAAAAGGAGCCTTGGTTGCTTCTTTTCAAGAATGAAACACACAACCATCCCACTGAGATTGAGCCGTTTGGCGGCGCGGCAACCTGCATCGGCGGAGCCATTCGTGACCCGCTGTCGGGACGCTCCTACGTTTATGCCGCAATGCGTGTTACGGGTGCGGCAGATCCTACAAAGCCGGTCAAGGAAACCATTCCGGGTAAGCTTCCGCAACGAAAGATCGTTACCACGGCGGCTGCGGGATATTCCTCCTACGGTAACCAGATCGGTCTTGCTACGGGACAGGTGGATGAATTGTATCACGACGGCTATGCGGCAAAGCGTATGGAGATTGGTGCAGTGATCGCGGCAACCCCCGCGGAGAACGTGCGCCGCGAGTGCCCCGAGGCAGGGGACAAGGTCATCCTTTTGGGCGGACGCACGGGACGTGACGGCTGCGGCGGTGCTACCGGCTCCTCCAAATCTCACACCATGGAGTCTCTTGAGACCTGCGGTGCCGAGGTACAAAAGGGAAATGCGCCCGAGGAGCGTAAGCTTCAGCGCCTGTTTCGCAATGCTGAGGCGTGTCGCTTGATCAAGCGTTGTAACGACTTTGGCGCAGGCGGTGTTTCGGTTGCCATCGGTGAGCTTGCCGACGGATTGGACATCGACCTCAACGCAGTTCCCAAAAAATACGAGGGACTTGACGGCACCGAGCTTGCTATTTCCGAGTCTCAGGAAAGAATGGCTGTCGTTGTGGAGGCAAAGGACGTGGATCGCTTCCTTGCTCTTGCGGCATCCGAGAACCTTGAGGCAACTGTGGTTGCTACCGTCAAGGCAGATCCGAGATTGACCATGACGTGGAACGGTGTCAGAATTGTAGATATTTCCCGTGAATTCCTCAATTCCAACGGTGCGGAAAAGCATATTGACATTGCTCCCGCAGCTTCGCAAAGCTATGATAAGGAGATCCCGAGCGATTTTGCAGAGGGCTACCGTGCGTTGGTTTCCGACCTTAACGTTTGCTCCAAGCGCGGACTTTCCGAGCGCTTTGACTCCACCATCGGTGCGGGAACGGTGCTCATGCCCTTTGGCGGTAAGCATCAGCAAACTCCTATTCAGGCAATGGTACATAAGATCTCGGTGGAAAAGAAGCACACCGATGCCTGCTCGCTGATGTCTTGGGGCTATAACCCCTATATTGCCGAAAAGAGCCCCTATCACAGTGCCTACCTTGCAGTGGTAGAATCGGTTGCAAAGCTGATTGCGACGGGTGCAAAATTTGAGGACGTATACCTGACCTTCCAGGAGTATTTTGAAAAGCCGCTTAAGGACGGCAAGCGTTGGGGAAAGCCTTTGGCGGCACTTCTCGGTGCTTTCCGCGCACAGCTTGACTTTGGAATTGCCTCCATCGGCGGTAAGGATTCCATGTCGGGTAGCTTTGAAAAGATTGACGTTCCTCCTACGCTCGTTTCCTTTGCGGTTACAACGGGGAACGTTAACGAGATCATTACCAACGATGCCAAGGCGGTGGGTCACAAGCTGATCTGCATTGCTCCCCAATACGGCAAGGATCATCTTCCCGTGGCAGAGTCGGTGCTTGCGATCTTTGAAAAGGTGACCTCCATGATGAGAGCGGGCAAGGTCTACGCCGCTTATACGCCTACCTTTGGCGGTATTGCCGAGGCGGTTTATAAGATGTGTATCGGAAACGGACTTGGCTTTGCGTTTGACGCTTCTATGTGCAACCAAGCCATCTTCAACTATTCCTACGGCGTATTCCTGCTTGAGGTGGATGCCGAAACAGAAGGACAGACCGTGGGCTTCTTTACCGACAACGGCAAGATCTCGCGCGGAGATGCAACGCTTTGCATGGATGAGCTGAACGCGCTTTACGAAAACAAATTGGAGGGCGTTTATTCCTGCAACATTGAGCAGACACAAAACGAGATTCCCACCTTTGCATATACCGAAAGATCCAATCGCTCGGCGGCAATCAAGGTGGCAAAGCCTCGTGTGCTGATTCCCGCATTCCCCGGAACCAACTGCGAGTTTGATTCCGCCAAGGCGTTTGCCGATGCAGGAGCCGATCCCGAAATCTTCTTGGTACGCAACCTTACCAAGAGTGCGATCGCACAATCGGTAGCGGAATTCTCCAAAAAGGTCAATGATGCACAGATGATTTTCATTCCCGGCGGATTTTCGGGCGGTGACGAGCCCGACGGATCGGGTAAGTTTATCACTGCATTCTTCCGCAATGCCGAGGTCAAGGAGGCTGTTACCCGTCTGTTGGACGAGCGTGACGGTTTGATGGCAGGTATCTGCAACGGCTTCCAGGCACTTATTAAGCTTGGCTTGGTGCCTTATGGAAAGATCATTGACACCGATGAAAATTGCCCGACTTTGACCTACAACACCATTGCGCGTCACCAATCTCGCATCGTACGCACGCGTATCTGCTCGGTCAAGTCTCCTTGGCTTGCCGAAAAGCAGGTCGGAGACGTTGTATCGGTGCCGATCTCGCACGGTGAGGGACGTTTCCTTGCATCTGATGAGCTGATCCGTGAGCTTGCGGAAAACGGACAGATCGCAACGCAGTACGTGGATGCAACTGATGTTCCCACTGCGGATATTCATTTCAACCCCAACAATTCGGCTTGCGCCATTGAGGGTATCACGTCACCCGACGGACGTGTCTTTGGTAAGATGGGACACTCCGAGCGTATCGGCAACGGCTTGTATCAAAACGTTCCCGGCGACTTTGAAATCGGTATGTTCCGCTCCGCGGTGAAGTATTTTAAATAATCGATGATAAATGCGGGGGAGAAACTTTAAAAAAAGTTTCTCCCCCGCACCCTCGTTTCAAAAATTATGGGCGGATTTGGAGATCGATTTTGGTGTTATCGGCGGTGATATACACAGAGTAGGGTGTCTTATTATCTCCGCAAAAGGTTAAAGTAATATCTTTGGCTGTATCTTTTTCAAGGGTCATGTTTTCTTGCAACATGTCAAACAGAGCGTCGTCGCTGTGTTGTGACTCCAATCTGACCTCAATATTGCAATCCTCCTTGCTCAATAGGGAAAGGGTGATTGAGTTGGATTCACCGTTATCGGATAAAAGGATTTCTTTTACGGTCATTTCAATTTTTGTTTCGGCGGCGTAAAGATGTTTCCACGAAATTGAGCCATCTTGATATACGCCGTAGTGGGTGTCATAGGGATAGTAATATAACATATCCGTGTATAGCTTAAAAAACGCTTCTTCGGCGTCCATAAGGATTCCTGCACCATAGTGTCGGTTTACATAGACAATGCTTTGTCCGTCAATGCGGTAGAGTGCATTATCTGTTTCAATCCAACTCATGCCGCGATATTCAGAAGGAAGGTCAAACGATAAGCCCGAAAAGCTTTGATTTGATATGGCAGGTATTGTAATATCAGTAGGAGTTAGAGTTGCAAGCGCGTTGCACAATTGCGTAGCACTGTTTCCGCAGAGCTTCTTGCTACTAACGCCCATGCCGTTCCATGGATATTGCCAGATGGTGATTTCAGCATCATTAAATTGGGAAGGGGAATAGACCACGATTTCCTCTGTTGAAGCCTCTGAAGGTTTCACATCAGACGGATCAAGGAGATCGTTAGTTTGTACACAAGCCGTAAAGGTAAACAGAGTGGATATGAGAATGACTATACATAAAATCCTTTTTTCCATAAATGCAACTCCTTTCTTTGTTCTATGACCTTAATTTTATTATATCATGATGCCGATGTGAAGTCAAGATTTTTTCACCAAGTGACAAATATTTTCCCAAAACCCATTGACAAACGCTTCAATTTATGTTATACTGACAAAAATGATAGAGGTGCACCTTAAAAAGAGTATCCGTCGTGGAAAAGCCCAAGGTTAGGCGTTGCGGCGGGGAAAGGTTTGGGTGCCGAAGAACGGTTGAAACTTGAACCGCTTCTGGCAGCTCGGATAAGATCCGTTCTGTTGTCGCAGCAATGCGGAGAGCTATCCTACTTCTTGTTTTCGATCCATGGGGTGTGCAGAAAGCTTGCCGTCCAAACGGCTTTTTCTGTTCAATACGTTCCGATCGTTGGCAGAGCAGTGCTTTTCGCGGCATGGCTCTGTTTTTTATATGCAGAGTATCCGCTGTGTTTTCATTCCAAAAGATGAGAAAGGAATTTGAAAAAATGAAAAAGACGATTTTTAAAGGCGCGGCAACCGCGATCATTACGCCCTTGAACGAAAAGGGAATTGACTACGAGCGCTTTGGTACCCTGATTGATTGGCAGATCAACGAGGGCATTGATGCCATTGTTGTATGCGGAACCACAGGCGAGGCATCTACTTTGACCGACGAGGAGCATCGTGAGGCGATCCAATTTGCCGTGGAAAGAGTTGCGGGCAGAGTTCCCGTCATTGCGGGAACAGGCTCCAATGACACGGCTTATGCGGTTGATCTTACCAAGTTTGCTTGCGAGGTTGGTGCCGATGCCGTGCTTGCCGTTACTCCGTATTATAATAAAGCCACGCAAAAGGGCTTGATCGAGTCTTTCCGTGCCGTTGCCGATGCCAGCACAAAGCCCGTGATCCTTTATAACGTGCCGTCGCGTACAGGCTGTAATATTCTGCCCGCTACTGCGGCGATTCTTGCCGAGCATCCCAATATCGTTGCCATCAAGGAGGCAAGCGGAAATATTTCGCAGATCGCCGAGGTGGCAGCTCTGACGCGTGGTATGCTTGATATTTATTCGGGTAACGACGATCAGATCGTTCCCATTATGGCATTGGGCGGTATTGGTGTCATTTCGGTGCTTTCCAACCCCATGCCTCGCGCAACTGCCGAGCTTTGCCGCAAATTTTTGGACGGCGATCTTGCAGGCGCCACCAAAATGCAATTGGATCTGCTTCCGTATATCAATGCACTGTTTTGTGAGGTCAACCCCATTCCCGTTAAGGCGGCAATGGCGGCAATGGGCTTCTGCGAAAACAGTCTGCGCCTCCCCTTGACGGTGATGGAAGCCGAGCATGAAGAAAAAATGCTTGCGATGATGCGTGAGCTGAAGCTGATCTGACGGGGGATCATAAAATGAAGATTTTGATTTCAGGCGTGGGCGGAAAAATGGGGCGTGAGGTTGCCAAAATGGCTCTTGACGGTGTCCGTGGAGCTATTCCCGTGGCAGGTTTTGACGTTGTCCCGATCGATACGCGAGAGTTTCGCACCTATACCGATTGGTCCGGGGTGGAGGAAACGCCCGATTGTATCGTGGATTTTTCCCATCATGCAGGCACGGCGGCGCTTCTTGAATATGCTTGTCAAAAGGGCATTCCTGCGGTGATCGCCACCACGGGGCATACCGAGGAGGAGCTGGCAAATATCAAAACGGCGGCAGAAAAGATTCCCGTATTTTTTTCGGGAAATATGTCGCTTGGAATCGCGCTTTTGGTAGAGCTTGCCAAAACCACGGCAAAGACCTTTCCCGATGCGGATATTGAGATCGTGGAAAGCCATCACAACCGCAAGCTGGATGCGCCCAGCGGAACAGCATTGATGCTGGCAAACGCCATCAAGGAGGTGCGCGAGCGTGCAAGATTTGTATTTGGCAGACACGGACATGCCAAGCGGGAGAGCGACGAGATTGGAATTCACGCCATTCGTATGGGAAATATCATCGGTATTCACGAGGTGATCGTTGGAACCGACTCACAAACCGTGACCTTAAAGCACGAGGCGCACAGCCGCGCACTCTTTGCCGAGGGAGCTATGGCAGCGGCAGAATTTTTGATTAAGCAGCCCGCAGGACTTTATGACATGAAAAGTATGATTGATGCCGAATGATCGGTGTCGGTCTCAAAAGGATTTTGAAAATATGATTTGCAACAATCTTTCGATCAACGAAAAAGGGCATCTTTGCTTTGAGGGGCAGGATACGGTCACGCTTGCCAAGACCTACGGCACTCCATTGTATCTGATGGATGCCGACCGCATCCGTGAGCGATGCCGCACCTATCAAGCAGCCATTCGCAAGGCGTTTGGAGAAAGAGCCAATACGCTTTATGCAAGCAAGGCAGCATCCTTCCGTGCCATCTATCGCATCATGATGGAGGAGGGCATGGGGGTGGACGTGGTGTCGTCGGGAGAGATCTATACCGCTTTTTCGGTGGGCTTTCCAATGGAACGCGCTTACTTTCACAGCAATAACAAGACCGATGCTGACGTTGCCTTTGCCATGGAGCATGGCGTGGGATATTTTGTGGTGGATAACCGCGAGGAGCTTGACGCCATTGAATATTTTGCGCAAAAAAAGGGAATCCGCCAAAAGGTGCTTTTGCGTTTGACTCCGGGAATCGATCCTCACACCTACGAGGCGGTTTCTACAGGCAAGGTCGATTCCAAGTTCGGCTCTGCCATTGAGACGGGGCAGGCGGACGAGATCACGGCATACGCGCTCGGACTTTCTCACGTGGAGCTTTCGGGCTTTCACTGTCACGTTGGTTCTCAGGTCTTTGATTCGGACATCTTTTTGCGCTCTGCGGCAATCATGCTGCACTTTGTTGCCGAGATGAAGCAAAAGTATGGATTTGTCACGCGGGAATTGGATCTTGGCGGCGGATACGGTGTTCGATACTTGGAGGAGGATCCTCAGATTGACATTGCCCAAAATATCATCAAGGTTGGCGAGGCTGTCAAGGAGCAGTGCAGTGCTTTGGGAATTGAGCTTCCCGATATTCGCATGGAGCCGGGAAGAAGCATTGTTGCAGATGCGGGAATGACGCTTTATACGGCAGGTACGGTCAAACGCATTCCGGGATATAAAAATTACGTTTCGGTGGACGGTGGCATGACGGACAATCCACGTTATGCGCTTTACCGTTCCGCTTACACCGTGTTGCTTGCCAATCGCGCAAACGATAAGGGCAAAACCTTCCGTTGCTCCTTGGTGGGCAGATGCTGTGAGAGCGGCGATATTTTGCAGGAGAACGTGGAGTTGCCAGCAGACGTGACGAGAGGCGATCTGGTTGCCGTGTTGACCACGGGAGCCTACAACTATTCCATGTCGTCCAATTATAACCGCATTCCGCGGCCGCCCGTTGTGCTTTTGGAGCAGGGAGGTGCCACGGTAGCGGTTCGGAGAGAGACTTTTGAGGATATATGCAGAAACGATATATAAAGAATGAAAAAGAGGAGACTTTCGACAAAAAAGTTTCCTCTTTCTCTTGACAACTGCGCTTTGATGTGGTATCATTAAATAAAATATAAAAGGAGGCTTTACCGATGGGAGAAGCAGATAAGAAAGCAATGGACAAAAAAATTGCAGAGGGTGAGCGTGCCGAGAAAAAGGCGCTTCGCAAAAGACAAAAGGAGCTTTTGAAAAAGGAAAAGGTCAGCTTTTTTACCGATTTCAAAAAGTTTATTACCAAGGGCAACGTTCTTGATCTTGCCGTTGCAGTGGTTATCGCAAATGCGTTTAACGCAATTGTAAACGGACTTGTTAAGTACATCATTACTCCGTTTGTAACCTATGCTACCAGCGGCGTCAGCATCAACGAGTGGGAATACGTCATTCGTGAGGAGGTTTTGGATGCTGAGGGTGCCGTTGAGGTTGCCAAGATCTCTGTGCAATATGGCTTGTGGTTGCAGGCAATTCTTGATTTCTTTATTATTGCGCTCAGCATTTTTGTAGCCGTGCGTATCATTCGCAAGGCGGAGAGAAAGCTGAATGCAAAGCAGATTGCAAAGCAAGAGGCAGAGGCGGCACAAAAGAAGGCAGAGGAGGATGCCAAGGCGGCTGAAGCAAAAGCAGCAGCTGATGAAAAGGCAGCAGAGGAAAAGGCGATCCGTGACGAGTTCTACGCCAACGTGCGTGAGCAGTCCGAGCTTTTGCGCAATATCTACGAGGCTGTTAAGAAATAAAAAATATGGGGACCTTTAATGTCCCCATATTTTATCTAATGTTATATTGATATAAGGTGAAAATATGCTTAGTAGAAATCTATTTTTAAAAAAATGGTGTAGTCTTCTATTGATATTTTCAATGATATGCGTTTTACAGGGATGTAAAAAAGAATTAAAAACAGGTTTTTCCATTCAAACACATTCGGGAATTCCTGTTTTATCCATGACAGCAATTGATGATTTTTATTTTATTGATAATGTTTCAGTAGATTTATTTATAGGAACCTTTCAAGCAGATACACCATCTCCGTTTTCTGTTTATGAAAATCAAGAATTCCCTTTTCATTGTTTTGCAATTTATATTTGTGGAAAAAATGAACAATATACAATCGTTTCACCTACCGAATTGAAGGATTATAAAAACGTTGATAATCATCATCTGATAAAGGAAATTTCAAGTGATGAATGTTTTTTAGATCAATACGGTTATCACGTAAGTTATTTTGGAAATATCAAATATGAGGAGCCTGAAAAAATTTGTATTCCCAAGGAGTGTTTTGAAAATACCGACGGTACCCTATTTATAAAATTAGTACCAATTTCAAAAAATGATGAAAATTTTATTGTTGTAAATTCTATTGCTTGTTTGGAAGTTGATTATGAAATTATAAATGAAAATCAAGTGAAATTTATATTATAAAATAAAGGAGATCTTCTTTATTAGAATTGAATTATGTCAATTTATTAAGACATATTCCAGCTTCTACATGCTTTTATACTTTTGAGATTACAGGAACTGCTGATACATATTTATATGTAATAGATCCTAGATCTGTAAATTTAACTAAATCAAATGAGTATGACGATGACAGCGGTGAGGAATATAATGCAGCTCTTACGATAGCATTTGAAAAGGGCGTTCCATATTTAATAATATTCTGTGGCTATAATCCCTCTTATGAATACGGAAACACCGAGATTTCTTTGTTAATAAGTTAGTTAAGGTGAAAAGCATTGTGCAGAAAAGTGCAATGCTTTTTCCCTTTTTTGATAGTTGTATTTTTCTATTGCATTTTTTGCAGTTTTTTGTTATAATATAAGAAGAATGATTGTTTGAAAGGAGAGGGACGATGCTTCAAACCAAGCTGACGCTTCGGGATATTGTTGCTGCAGGGTGCATTTTGCTGGCGGCGGTTGCCTTGTTCCTTCTGCCTTTTTTGTTTGTCAACGAAGGGGAGACACTCGTCATCACCACCCCCGACGGCAGTCAGGTGTTTTCCTTGACCGAGGATCGCGAGATTGTTTTGACCTCACGTGACGTTATGCTGACCGTTTGTATTTCGGACGGCGCGGCTTACGTTGTGGAAAGCAACTGCCGTGACGGTGTTTGTAAAAACAGCGGTAGGATCTCACGTGCGGGGGAAACGATCCTCTGTGCCCCTGCGGGTGTAACGCTGACGGTAAGGGGAGGTGACGGCAATGTCGATTTCGTTGCGGGCTGAGCGCACGCGCCGCCTCTGCTTTGACGCAATGCTTGTGGCTGGTGCCATGATGTTATCCTATCTTGAGGTGCTGTTGCCGCTTGACGTATGGATTCCGTTGCCGGGATTTCGCTTGGGGCTTGCCAATCTTGCAATCATGCTTGCATTTTTCCTGCTGTCCCCGATCGATGCGGCAATCATCTCCGCCTTGCGGATTCTTTTAATGGGAATTTTGTTTGGCTCGGTGACCTCTCTTTGGTTTTCTTTTATGGGCGGTCTGTTTGCCTTTTTGACGCTTGCGGCGGTTGCACGGTTTGGACGTGGCTTTAGCTTTATCGGCATTTCGGTGCTTTGTGCCGCGGCGCACAATCTTGGACAGATTTTGGCGGCGGTGACGATGTTTGGCTCGTCCCTGATCGTCTCCTATCTGCCGTTTCTTTTGGTCGCGGCAGTCGTTTTTGGAGGAATTGTCGGGAGCTTGCTCAATCTTTTGTTTCCCAAGCTTCAAAAAATATGGTGAAGGGGGCGCGCACGTTGAAAAAGCTTGCTTTATTGTTGGCGTTGATCCTTCTCCTGCTTTCGTCTGCCGCCTGTACGGCAAAGCCGTATTGCTCCGAGACCTTTTATCTGATGGATACAATCATTACGGTTACACTTTATACCGAGGATGAGCAGGTGGCAGAGCCGATCTTTGATGACTGTCGTGCGATCCTGACCGAGCTAGAGGCTCTTTGGGCAAGACAGAGGCCCGAAAGTGAGATCGCGCGCTTCAACCGATCCGAGCAGGGAGCAGACACCTTGGATCCTCGTACGGTGACTCTTTTGCAAACGGCGTTAAAGGCTTCTTCCGCACCCGACGGCTCATTTGATATTACCGTTGCTCCTGCTGTGGAGCTTTGGCAGCGTTGCGGTGACGAGGCAAGGCTACCCACCCAAGCCGAGATCGATTCGGTTTTGTCCGATATTGGCTACCAAAGCCTGACACTTTTGGGAGATTCTTTGCAAAAAAGTCGTCCCACCGTGCAAATTGACCTTGGCGGTATCGGAAAAGGTGCCGCAATCAGCGCACTCATTTCCTATCTGGAGGGAAGTGTGGTGTCGGGGGGCTTGGTTTCCTTTGGCAGTAACGTGGCAGTGTTTGGAGAAAAGCCCGACGGCTCTGTTTTTCAAATTGCGTTACGCGATCCCAAAAACAAAAATGCGTCGGTGGGAACATTGCGCATGACGGGGGGCAAGGTTTTGTCTGTTTCGGGAGACTACGAGCGCTATGTGATGATTGACGGTGTGCAGTATCATCACATTGTAGATCCCAAAACGGCGTACCCGTCGGATAGCGGTCTTGCAAGCGTGGCGGTGATTTGCGAGGACGGAGCTTTGGCAGATGCACTTTCCACAGCACTGTTTGTCATGGGACATGCGCGCGCGATGGAATTCTACCGCAAGGGAATCTATGCTTTTGAAGCAATCCTGATCAGCTCTGACGGAACGGTCAGTGTGACCGACGGATTACAAAATGATTTTTCGGCATCAATTTGATAGCCTAAAAGGAAGGTAAAAATGGAACAATTCAGACTTTGGGGAACGTTAGTCAATGCCTTTGCGGTGATCCTTGGCTCATTGATCGGGCTTGGCATCAAAAATCTCCTGGGCAGAAAGACCACCTATCAGCGAATGGAGTCGCTTTCCGTCTGTATTTTAAACGGTATCGGTCTTTGCGTGCTGGCCATTGGAATTACGGGAACCATCAAGGCAGCGGTCAACGATCAGATTCTTGCCGCGCTTGCGGGGAGCTACGTCGGCAGTCCCGAAAACACCTTGCAGATCGTTGCCTCTCTTGCGGGGGAGGAGACCTTGATCGTGGTCTTTTCCATGGTTCTTGGTGCCGTCATCGGGCATCTTTGCAATCTGGATGCGGGGATCAATCTGCTGGGAGATAAGATCGAAAAGCTGGCACACAATCGCTTTGGCAACGTAGCACAAGGCTTTGTTTCGGCATCTCTCCTGTTTTGCGTCGGCTCCATGACCATCGTCGGGGCACTAAACAGCGGTCTGCAATGCGATCATACCATGCTGTATACCAAATCCATTTTGGATTTTGTCTCATCGCTGATCCTCTCTACGTCCCTTGGCATTGGCGTTATGTTTTCTGCGGCATTTGTGCTGGTGTTTCAGGGAAGCATCACACTGCTTGCACAGTGGGTAGCCCCCTTTCTTTCCAACGATGTCATTACCTGTATGTCGGTGGTTGGTTCCATCCTCATCATCGGGCTCTCTCTCAACGTGTTGGGTCTGACAAAGCTCAAGATCATGAACTACCTGCCCGCCATGATCTTGCCCGCATTTATCATTCCGCTGGTAAAATGGGTAGGTCGCTTTATTTAAAATGTTTGGACGCTTTCATTCAGGGAGCGTCCAAAGCTTTATTTGAAATAAATTTACGAGGAATGTTAAAAGTCAGCATTCCTCGTTTTTTTCTCAAGAAAAATCGCTTTACCTATTGCATATACGCACAAAATATGGTATAATATCTTGTTAATTGTATTTAATAAAAGATGAAGAATCAGAAAGGCATTTTGAGGTGCTATGAAAACATTGGAACAGGAAATCAACCGTCGGAGAACGTTTGCCATTATCTCGCACCCCGACGCGGGTAAGACGACACTGACCGAAAAGTTTTTGCTTTACGGCGGTGCGATCCAGACTGCGGGCTCTGTTAAGGGCAAGCAATCCGACCGTCACGCCGTTTCCGACTGGATGGAAATGGAGAAAAAAAGAGGTATCTCCATCACCTCGTCGGTCATGCAATTTGAATACGACGGCTATTGCATCAATATTTTGGATACCCCGGGACATCAGGACTTCTCGGAGGATACCTACCGCACGCTGATGGCGGCGGACAGTGCGGTGATGGTCATAGACGCGGCAAAGGGTATTGAGCCGCAGACGCGCAAGCTCTTTAAGGTTTGTGCTATGCGTCATATTCCCATTTTTACCTTTATCAACAAGCTGGACCACGAGGCGCGTGATCCCTTTGACCTTTTGGACGAGCTGGAAAAGGAATTTGGAATCGGCACCTATCCCATGAACTGGCCCATCGGTTGTGGTGTCAGCTTTAAGGGCGTTTACGACCGCGACGGACGAAAGATTCTTGCATTTGGAGATTCCCACCGTGGACGCGACCGTCTGTCCTCCATTGACTGCGACATCAACGATACCGCACGCATGGACGAGCTGATCGGCTCGTATGCCCGTGAGGAGCTGGTGGAGCAGGTGGAGCTTTTGGACGGTGCTTGCTTTGATTTTGACATTGAGCAGGTGCGTTGCGGAAAGCTTTCTCCCGTGTTCTTCGGTTCCGCGCTGAACAACTTTGGTGTGGAATTCTTTTTGGAGCATTTTATCAAAATGACCACCTCGCCGCTTTCCCGTAAGGCAGGTGACGAGACGGTCAGCCCGTTTGATCCGACCTTTTCCGCCTTTGTATTCAAAATTCAGGCAAACATGAACAAGGCACACCGTGACCGTATCGCCTTTATGCGCATTGTTTCAGGCAAATTTGAGCATGACCGCGAGTATTTCCACGTGCAGGGCGGCAAGGAATTAAAGCTTTCGCAGCCGCAACAGATGATGGCGCAGGAGCGCTCCATCATTCAGGAGGCATATGCAGGCGACATTATTGGTGTTTTTGATCCGGGTATTTTCTCTATTGGAGATACGATCTGCGAAAAGTCGCATAAAATACAGTTTGAGGGCATTCCCACCTTTGCGCCCGAGTGCTTTGCTATGGTCGAGCAGATCGACAGCATGAAGCGAAAGCAGTTTGCCAAGGGGATGAATCAGATCGCGCAGGAGGGTGCCATTCAGATATTTATCGAGCCGGGCGGAGGCTTGGAGCGTGTGTATGTCGGCGTGGTCGGTATGCTGCAATACGACGTGCTGGAATCGCGCATGAAGGCGGAGTACGGTGTGACCTACAAGCAGTATTCACAGCCGTATCAGTATATCCGTCGTATTGCCAACGGGGCAGACCCCAAAAAGCTGCATTTGTTTGACGTCAAGTGGGTGCAGGATTTCCGAGGAAACGACTTTTTGCTCTTTAACAGTGAGTGGCATATCAGACACACGCTGGATCAAAACGAGGGCTTGGAGCTTGTGGAGTTTGGAAGCTGACCGATATCCGCGAAAGGAGTTTAGATGAAAACAAGATTTTTCAGCGCATTGCTTGCACTGCTTTTGACCCTGACCGCTCTTTGCTCCTGCGGGGGCTTGGGCTTTTCGGATCTTCCTTACGGAGAGCCGACCACGGGCGGACAGGAGACCGAAGCAGGAAACAGCTCAATTCATTCAAGCTTTGCGGTGCATTTTATCGACGTGGGGCAGGCGGATGCGGCACTCATCGTGTGTACGGGAAAAACCATGCTGATCGACGGCGGTAATAAAGAGGACAGTAATCTGATCTATGCTTATCTGCAAAAGCAAAACATCACGCATCTTGATTACGTGGTGTG
>JAGANE010000117.1 GCA_017624395.1 Clostridia bacterium | reverse complement strand
TGCTCAAAGGTCATCTGCTTATCCATCAGATCATAGATCGTGTCGGTCTGATCCCCATTGGTCACAATGGTCTTGTTTCCAAGCACTCTGACGGGATAATAAATAATGAGGTGCGGATCTACCATTTTGGATTCGTCGTACGCCTTGGTACGCATGGCGTCACCCTCGGCAACAAATACGCGGTTGCGGCTGTTTTCGCTTCTGCCCATAATAAAGTATGCGGTAACCGCCTTTTTGCCGTCGGCACTCTTGCCGATGATAATACCTCTGCCGTGATATGCCAAAGAATTCAGCTCGTTTGCAATTGTTGATACCTTCATTATTGTTCTCCTTTAATATAGACTTTATTATCTGTTACCGTAATTCTGCCGTCGCAAAACAGCCTGACCGCCTCGGGGAGGATCTTCCATTCTGCCTCCTCCATAATACGCCTTTGCAGTGTTTCGGGGGTGTCGTCCTGCTTGACCTCTACCGCGCGCTGAAGCACGATAGGACCTGCATCACATTCGGGCGTTACAATATGTACCGTGGCACCCGAGACGCGAACACCCTTTTCCAATGCCGCCTCGTGAACGTGGAGTCCGTAAAAGCCCTTTCCGCAAAAGGACGGAATGAGTGCGGGATGCACGTTGAGGATCCGATTGGGGAATCTTTCATAAACCTGCTCATCAATGATGGTAAGAAAGCCTGCAAGCACGACAAGATCGATCCCTGCCGCCTCCAAGGTATCCGCCAGCGCCTTGGAATACGCCGCGATCCCATCATAATCCTTTCGTGAAAGCACGGTGGCAGCAATGCCGTGATTGGCAGCACGCTCCAACGCATATACGCCCGGCTTGGAGGCAACCACCAGCGTGATCTTTCCGTTTCCAAGCTCTCCGCGCTCCTGCGCGTCGATCAATGCCTGCAGATTGGTTCCGCCACCCGAAACCAATACGGCAATTTTTGTCATTTTGGTATCCATCAGCAGAATACCACCCCGTCGTCACCCTTGATGATCTCACCGATGACGTAAGCATCCTCGCCGTTTGCCTTGAGGATCTCCAATGAGGTGTCAACCTCCCTTGCGGGAACGACAACGCTCATGCCAACACCCATATTATAGGTATTGTACATATCTCTTTCGGGGATATTTCCCGTTTTGGCAATGAGATCGAAAATGGGAAGCACCTTGACCGCAGACTTTGTGATTTTGGCGGAAAGCCCCTTGGGAATCGATCTCGGAATATTCTCGTAAAATCCACCGCCCGTAATGTGGCTGATGCCCTTGACGTCAACCTTGCCCAAAAGTGCAAGAATGCTCTTGACGTAAATTCTGGTGGGAGTGAGAAGCGTTTCGGCAATGGTTTTGCCGCCAAGCTCCTCTCAAGCCTCGTAAAGCTTGGGATTGTTGTTGTCAATATCAAAAACCTTGCGGATCAAGGAAAATCCGTTGGAATGGATACCGCTGGAGGCAAGCGCGATCACCACGTCTCCCTCCGCCATTCTCGTGTTATCAAGGATCTTCTTTTTATCCACAACACCCACGGCAAAGCCTGCAAGGTCGTACTCCTCCACGGGCATCATACCGGGATGCTCGGCAGTCTCGCCGCCGATGAGAGCAGCGCCCGACTGTACACAGCCCTCGGCAACACCGCCAACGATCGATGCGATCTTTTCGGGAATGTTTTTGCCGCAAGCAATATAATCAAGGAAAAACAACGGCTTTGCACCGCAGCAAATAATGTCGTTGACACACATTGCCACGGCATCGATACCGATGGTATCGTGCCGATCCATCAGGATCGCCATTTTTACCTTTGTACCGCATCCATCGGTACCCGAAACAAGTACAGGCTCCTCAATGCCCGCAAGATTGAGACCAAAACAGCCTCCAAAGCCACCCACATCGTCAAGGCAACCCTCGTTCTTTGTACGTGCGATGTGCTTTTTCATCAGTTCAACTGCCTTATAGCCTGCCGTAATATCTACACCGGCAGCAGCATAGCTATCGGATTTGGAATTATTATGCATGGTTGTATGCTCCTTCAAAATTATTATTCTTTACCGTTCCAACAGTAGGTACAAAGCTTGCAGGGATCAATGCCGATGGCTTTGATAATTCCCTCCAAGGATTGGAATTCCAAGGAGGAGAAGTTGAACTTCTCGCAAATGGCTTTCCGCAATTTTTTTCCACGCTCGGTCTCAGAGCTGCTGTATTCGTCCAGATATTGGAAGCCCTCCTCGCCCTCAAGATCCAGAATGATCCTTCTGGCAAGCAGCTCCATCTCACTGTTGGAGCGCGAGAAATTGAGGTATTTGCAGCTGTACATGATGGGAGGACAGCCTGATCGCATATGAACCGCCTTTGCGCCATTCTCATATAAAAATTCCACGGTCTCCTGCAACTGCGTTCCGCGCACGATCGAGTCGTCCACAAAAAGCAGGCTTTTATCCTGAATGAGATCGGGATTGGGGATCTGCTTCATTTTTGCAACCTTTGCCCGATCCACCTGTCTCTGTGGGGTAAAGCTGCGCGCCCAAGTGGGCGTATATTTGATGTAAGGTCTTGCAAAGGGAATATGGCTTTGATTGGCATATCCGATGGCGTGCGGTGTTCCCGAATCGGGAAGTCCACTGACAAAATCAACCCCCTCGGCAGTCCCCATCGCGGCGTCATGCTCTGCCATAATCGCGCCGTCGCGTGTACGCATGGTCTCCACGTTGACACCCTCGTAGGTTGATGCAGGATAGCCGTAATAGGTCCACAGGAAGGAACAGATGCGCATCTTTTCCCCGGGAGGTGCCAATTGCATAATCTCCTTCCCTGCGGAAAGCTCTACGATTTCCCCGGGGCCAAGCTCCTTTTCCACGGTATAGCCAAGCTTGTTGCAGGCAAAAGATTCAAAGGAAACGCAATAGTCATCTCCACGTTTGCCAATCTGCACCGGAATACGTCCCAAAAGATCTCTTGCGGCAATCAGATTGCCGTCATCCTTCAGGATCAGAATCGATGCGGTTCCGTCAATTGCCTGCTGTGCAAAGCGAATTCCCTCTGCAAAGCTGTCCTTTTGGCTGATCAGTGCGGCAACCAACTCATTGGAATTGATCCTGCCACCTGTCATAGAATCAAAGTGTCCACCGCTAACCGTCAGATATTGCTCGATCAGTTGCGTTGCATTGTTGATCAAGCCTACGGTACAAATTGCGTAAGTGCCAAGCTTGGAGCGGATCAGCAGCGGTTGCGGATCGGAATCACTGATACAACCGATGGCAGAGGCTCCCTTCATCTCCTCAAAAATATGCTCAAACTTGGTTCTGAACGGCGAGTTTTGAATATTGTGAATCTCTCTTTGAAGTCCGATCCCCTCGTCGTATGCCGCCATACCACCGCGCGCCGTTCCAAGATGCGAGTGATAGTCGGTTCCAAAAAAAACGTCGGAAATTGCGTCCTGTCTACAAACAGCACCAAAAAAGCCTCCCATAAGACCTCCAATAGAATCATTTTGCGCGTTTTCCTATTGCGCACTACAAGCACAAAGGGGGAAATCCGAAATTGAATTCAGATTTCTCCTTTGCTTTTATTTTATCTTAATTTTATATTATTCTAAAACCGATCAGGCAAAGAACAGCTCGGAGAGTGTCATGGGGTCAATATACTTGCCGTCCTTGTAAACGCGCATATTGCCCGATGCAATCTCATCAATCAGCATAACCTTGCCATCGGCGTCATAGCCAAACTCAAACTTGATGTCATAAAGAACAAGTCCCTTTGCCTTAAGATCATCGGCTACGATCTGCGTAATGTCCTGCGTCATCTTTTTGACGTCGTCGTATTGCTCAGCAGTCATGACACCGAGGTCAACAAGACCGTCCTTGGTGACCAACGGATCACCCTTTTCGTCATTCTTAAAGGTGGTCTCTACGTATGCGGGGAGATCTGCGCCCTCCTCGATATAATCCGAGTAACGGCGGTAAAAGCTTCCGACAGCCTTATGGCGGCAAATAACCTCCAGACCCTTACCAAAGGGCTTGGCAGGAAGAACCTCCATGGTGGTATTCTTCAGGTCTGCGCTGATATAGTGCGTTTTGATGCCTGCGGCATTGACCTTTTCAAAAAAGTAGATTGACATGCGGAGGTTGACGTCTCCAACGCCGTCAATGGTGAGTCCTACCGAGTTTTCACCCGGATCAAACACACCATCCTTACCGGTGCAATCGTCCTTGAACTTCAAAAGATAGTTTCCATTGTCAAGTGCAAAAACGTTCTTGGTCTTTCCTGTGTAAACGAGCTTCATAATTAAATCTCCTTTATTTTTTGATAAAAAAATTAACTTAGTGATTGTATTTTGCTTCTATTTCCGCATTTTTTGCAAGCACCTTTTCGGAGCCTGCCTTGCGTGCCGCATCCAGCTTTGCTGCCAAAGCAGCATCCTCGATAGCAAGCATTTGAATTGAAAGCAAAGCGGCATTGGCTGCGCCGTCAATGGCAACTGTTGCAACCGGAATACCGGTGGGCATTTGTACCGTTGACAGCAATGCGTCAATGCCGTCCAGATATTTGGATTTTACGGGAATACCGATGACAGGAAGCGTGGTGTTTGCAGCAATGGCACCTGCAAGATGAGCTGCCATGCCTGCAGCCGCGATCATAACGCCAAATCCGTTTGCGCGCGCAGAGGACGAGAAAGCTCTTGCCTCCTCGGGAGTACGGTGTGCGGAAAAGACGTGCACTTCGTAAGGTACACCATAATCTGCAAGCGTATTGATTGCTTTTTCCACAACCGGCAGGTCGCTGTCACTGCCCATAATGATAGCTACTTTTTTCATTTCAAGGAAGATCCTTTCTTTATAATGTTCGACTCAATAAAACAAGGCAGACCTACCCTATTGAGATAGAACTGCCCAGACGGTCGACAACGATTATTTTCTGCTCCCCGTGGTATGCTCCACTATCCGTCAGTTACAGAAAACCTCTTACAATATAATATTATACATGATTTTCTTAAAAATGTCAATCCTATAATGCAACAATTTTCAAAAAAATACGATGGAATTTCCCGTGATTTTGCAACAAGCGACTACCGACGCACCCTTCCCCATCCGTTTTCGGTATAAATTGCGGCAGATCCAAATCCAAGAGTTTTGCAAAGATGTGCTGCCTGCGTAAAACCGCGCATCAGCTCGTCCGACGAGGCGGCATCCGAGGAAAGCATAATTTTTGCGCTCGCCGCCGAAAGATATTGCAAAACCGATAAACTTGGATTGGGCATCCGTCGGCACGGATCTACCAGCGCCTTTGTATTCACCTCAAAAATAACATCCTGCTCGATCAGTGCATCCAGCGCCTTGAATACGTATCCAAGATAAAAACGGTCACTTTCCCGAAAAAAAGGCTCCTGCGCATTGATGTTTGCAATCAGGTCAAAATGTCCGATAACGTCGCAGGCGGTCTTACGCGGCAGATCCACAACCGTCTGATAATAGAGACGCAAAAAAGCAAAAACGTCACCGCCAAAGTGCTTTTTGACAATGGCTCGAATCTCCTCTGCGGTTCCCGTCACGGGACAAAGGATACCGTCCACGCGCAAATAATGCACGGAGCCGATGACATAGTCATATCCAAGCGGCGGCAGATCCGAATAATAGTCCTGCTCAATGCCGCGAAAAATACGGATTTGATCACCGTAGACAATGCGAAGCCGCTCGATCTCCTTCCGATAAAAGTCCTCGTCCTCCTGTCGCATTCCGCGATTTGGGAGAACAGAAATACGGGAGTGCTCCGAAAATCCGATGGAATGCATTCCTCTTTTGATTGCCTCGCGCACCATTTGCTCGTGCGTATCTCTACCGCCGCAAAGCGACGTGTGCGTGTGCAGATCGTACTTGAGAAATCCTTCGTTTCGCATCTCGGAGTCACCTCCCGTCATAAAATATTATTTCAATCCTTCCTCAATCATGGTGCGTGTAAGCTCGCAAAGCTCCTTATCGGGCGTTTGCTTGATCTGCTCGCGCTCCAACACCGCAAGGACCTCCAGCTCCACCTTGGTGGATCGAAAGGGTACGTTTTTGGAAATCGCATCGGTTCCCTTAGTGGTCATCACGACCACGGGAGCATCGGCATCCCTTGCCAACAGAAAGGCACCCGGCTTGAAGCGAAGCAGCTCACCCGTGCGACTGCGCGTGCCCTCGGGATAGATCCCAACGTTCATTTCTGCTCCCTTCATCAGCTCTGCCGCGCGCTGTAAGGTCTTTACGGCGCGGACACCGTTTTTACGGTCGATCGACAGAAAGCCCGCATGATAGATAAAGGGACCGACGATCGGGATCTTGAGGATCGTTTCCTTGCAAATATACCCAATGGCTCTTTCGGGCATGACCGCAAGCACGACCAACGGATCAAAATCCGACAAATGATTGCTGATCAGAACAAACGGCTCCCGAGGCAACAGCTCCTTGCCCTTCATCGTAATACGGATGCGGAAAAGCTTCATCAACCAATCCATTGTAATCCAGATCATAAAGCGGCAAAAGCCGTTTGGCTTTTGGATCGGCTTTTTGGTTGGCATAAAGAGCGACGCAAGAAACAAAAAGACAAAATAGACCACGATCACGCCAACGTAAGCACCGACCAGCATCGGCAAAAGCCACCAAAGGCTTACTGCGGGCGCAATCAAATAAACGGCAACCGTTGCGGCAACCGCAAGCAACAAAAATACAATATTCAGCATATCCGTCTCCTCACTTCAATTGCTCCAAGTGGAACGGCGTGGTTTGATATACAAAATAATTCAGCCAGTTGGAATAGAGCAGATTTGCCGAAGAACGCCAGGTTGCGGGCGGTGTTTGGGAAGGATCGTCCTGCGGAAAATAATTTTTGGGCAGATCGATCGGCTTTCCTGCGGCAAGGTCGCGCAGATATTCCTTGTTGAGCGTATCGGCATCGTACTCGGGATGTCCCGTAATAAAGATCTGTCTTCCCTTTCGCGTGCTGATCGCAAAAACGCCGGCCTCGTCTGAGGACGCCAGAATCTTCACCTCGGGGATCTTTTCGATATCGGCACGGTCAACCGTAGTGTGACGTGAATGCGGCACCATAAAAACGTCGTCAAAGCCGCGGAACAACATGGATTGCTTGTAATCGGCACAGTGTGGAAAGATTCCAAACAGCTTGCGATCCAGCTGACGCTTTTGTATTCCGAAATGGTAATAAAGGCCTGCCTGCGCGCCCCAGCAGATGTGGAAGGTGCTGTGCACGTGCGTCAGGCTCCACTCCATGATCTGGCAAAGCTCGTCCCAATACTCCACCTCCTCAAACGGCAGATGCTCTACAGGCGCACCCGTGATTACCATACCGTCAAAGTTTTGATCCTTGATCTGATCAAAGGTGGTATAAAACGCAAGGAGATGCTCCTCGGACGTATTTTTGGATTGGTGTGATTTGGTGTGCATCAAGGTCAGCTCCACCTGAAGCGGCGTATTTCCCAAGAGACGCGAAAACTGTGTTTCGGTCACCACCTTGGTGGGCATGAGATTGAGCAGCAGAATTTTCAAGGGGCGGATATCCTGCGAAACGGCACGCGTTTCGCTCATCACAAAGATATTTTCCTCCGCAAGCGTTTTTGCTGCGGGAAGCTCATTCGGTATTTTGATCGGCATTTCCTACTCCTGATGTTTGTACTTTTTTAAAGAGATTCCAAAGCCTGCGCAAGATCGGCAATCAGATCATCGGCGTTTTCAAGACCGCAGGACAGACGTACAAGGTCACCCGAAACGCCTGCGGCGATCAACTCCTCATCGTTCATCTGACGGTGCGTAGCGCTTGCGGGATGCAGGCAGCAGGTGCGTGCATCGGCAACGTGTGTCTCAATTGCGGCAAGCTTGAGATGCTTCATGAACTTCTCGGCGGCTTTTCTCCCACCCTTGACGCCAAAGCTGACGACACCGCAGGTACCGTTGGGCATATACTTTTGTGCCAATGCGTAATAGGGGCTGGACTCAAGACCCGCATAGGTCACCCAAGAAATCTTTTCGTGTGCCTCCAAGAATTTTGCCACAGCCAATGCATTTGCGCAATGACGCTCCATGCGCACGTGCAGGCTCTCCAAGCCGAGATTGAGCAAAAATGCGCTCTGCGGTGCGGGCGTTGATCCAAAATCGCGCATCAGCTGTGCGGTCGCCTTGTAGATAAATGCACCGTCCTGCCCAAATTTCTCGGCATAAACAATGCCGTGATAGCTATCGTCGGGCGTGCAAAGTCCGGGGAACTTTTCGCGGTGAGCAAGCCAATCAAAGTTGCCCGAATCCACGATACAGCCGCCGACCGCCGCGCCGTGACCATCCATGTATTTGGTGGTGGAATGTGTGACGATGTCAGCCCCCCACTCAAAGGGACGGCAGTTGACGGGTGTGGCAAAGGTGTTGTCAATGATCAGCGGAACCCCGTGCGCATGTGCCGCCTTGGCAAACTTTTCAATGTCAAGAACTGTCAGTGCGGGATTGGCAATCGTCTCTCCAAACACCGCCTTGGTGTTGGGACGGAACGCAGCCGCCAGCTCCTCCTCGGTGCAATCGGGCGTGACAAAGGTAAAGTCAATGCCCATTTTTTTCATGGTCACGGCAAACAGATTATAGGTACCGCCGTAAATGGTGGAGGAGGATACCACGTGGTCGCCGCAATTGGCAATATTGAACACGGCGTAAAAATTTGCCGCCTGTCCCGACGAGGTCAGCATTGCGGCACTTCCCCCCTCCAATTCACAGATCTTTGCCGCGACCGCGTCGCAGGTCGGATTTTGCAGGCGCGAATAGAAATAGCCCGATGCCTCAAGGTCAAACAGCTTTCCCATATCCTCACTGGTCTCATAACGGAAGGTGGTGCTTTGCACGATCGGAATCTGGCGAGGCTCACCGTTCCCCGGCGTATAGCCGCCCTGTACACATTTTGTCTCAATTTTGTAATTGCTCATGAAAACAACTCCTTTATCAAACTCTAAAATTATATCTAAAATTATAAATATTAAAGCAATTCAGCCAGATCATAGATCAGACGCTCGGTCTTTTTCCAGCCAAGGCAGGGATCGGTGATCGACTTACCGTAGACCTCGTCTGCGGTGATCTTCTGACACCCGTCCTCCAGATAGCTTTCGATCATAAAGCCCTTGACAAGGCTTTTGACCTCCTTGGAGCAACGGCAGCTGTGAAGCACGTCCTTGGCAATACGCGGCTGCTCCAGATACTTTTTGCCCGAATTGGCATGGTTGGTGTCAATGATAACGGCGGGATTGGAAAGACCGCTCTTTTGGTAGGTCTCGTAAAGCCCGATTAGATCCTCGTAATGATAATTGGGCAAGGACTGACCGTGTGCGTTGACGTAGCCGCGCAGAATGGCGTGCGCATAGGGATTTCCCATGCTTTTGACCTCCCAACCGCGATACAAAAACATATGGGAATGCTGTGCGGCGGTGATCGAGTTCATCATGACGGTGATGTCACCGCCCGTGGGATTCTTCATACCTACGGGAATATCCAAGCCGCTTGCCGTCAGGCGGTGCTGCTGATCCTCCACCGAGCGCGCACCAACAGCACTGTAGACCAGAAGATCCGAAAGATAACGGTGATTTTCGGGATATAGCATCTCGTCGGCACAGCCGAATTCGGTCTCGGCAAGCGCACGCATATGGAGCTTACGGATCGCCACAATGCCCTTGAGCAGATCGGGATCGGCGTTGGGATCGGGCTGGTGAAGCATGCCCTTGTAGCCGTCTCCCGTGGTACGGGGCTTATTGGTGTAGATGCGAGGAACGATCATGATCTTTTCCGCAACCTTTTCCTGCACCCTACGAAGCTTTAAAATATATTCGAGTACAGCATCCTCTCGGTCGGCAGAGCAGGGACCGATGATGAGCGCGATGCGATCGGAGCGTCCCGCAAAGATATCCTTGAGGTCGTTGACGCACTTTTCGCGGCGCATGGCAAGCTGCTCGGTAATGGGAAACTGCTCCTTGATCTCCTTTGGTACGGGCAGCTTACGGTAAAATTGCATATTCATATGGTGGGCTTCCTTTCGTATAGGGTACAAAAATAATCATTGATCCGCAAGCTTTTTTTGCGGTTTATCAAACAGCGCACGCCGCTCGGTGGAGGTGCGCATCATCTGGCGCATGGCATCACGGTCCCCCGTGACCAGCATCTCGCGAAGTCGGGCAAATTCCGATGAAAAGGCATCCATCTGCCGAAGAAGTGCATCGCGGTTGAGCAAAAACAGCTCCGACCACATCTCATCGTTGATCTTTGCAATACGCGTCAGATCGCGGAAGGAGTCGCCCGTGTATTCCTCCAAGGAGGGCGAATCGTTGCAGGTCATCAGCGTTAC
>JAGANE010000116.1 GCA_017624395.1 Clostridia bacterium | reverse complement strand
CTCGGTGGATTCACTCGGCTCTGCGGTGGTTTCCCTCGGTTCTGTTTCCTCGGTCACCTTTTCCGCAGGCTCATCAGAACATTCTTTCACCGTCACCGTAGCGTGTTTTTTCTTTTTGACCAAATACCAAACGCCAAACGCGATCATTCCAAGCACCAAAACAATACCGACGATCGGCAGGATAATGGTCACAATGATGTCAATGCGCGAAAGTCTGTGTTCTTGAATGACGATCGGGGTTGCCGAAAATACCGCCTCATAGATCGGATTGCGATCGTCACCGTAGGCGATCATAGCCTCCTTAGACCAACCGACAAAGGCATAGTCATAAACTCCGTCCGAGCCCTTTGTGGGATTGGCAGGCATGACGATCTTATCTCCCAAAAGATAATCCGCCTCCGAAAGGACAACGCCGTCGGCAACAAAGGTCACGTGATAAACGATCTGTGTCACCGTCAACTCCACCGTGACCTCTCCCTGCGGCATGATAAAGGAAAGCCCGTCCAACGCCACTTCGGTGCCGTCCGACATCGTCACTCTTGCTGCCGAAATTTCATAGCCGAACACACAGTTCAATTTGAGGTTGACACGGGTTCCCGCCGCAGACATCAACGGCAGCTCGGAAAGATTGCATTTTTCGACGGGAGAGACGTTGATCCCATACGAGCGGCTGATGCGGAAGCGTGCGCCTCCCGTCACCTCTACGGCATCCTCCCCCACCAATCGCCAGCCGTCCGCCTCGGCAAGAAAGCCGACAGCAACAACGCCGTTAGCATCGGGAATCGCTTGGAGCATTGCCGACACCGTCAGCTCCTGCTCACGTCCCGCGCTGTTAAAGTATCCAAAGCGATACACCGTTCCAAAGGTCTCGGCATAATGCTCGGTCAAATGAATTCTGCGACAACCCGATGCATTCAATGCCGCAAGCTCGGTATGCGGAATGGTCATGGAAAACTGATCCCATATCACAACAAGATCCTTTTCCAGCAGATCTGCCAGCTTGGATGCCTCACGGATATCTATTTTGTCGGCATCCGCAAGCACGACAATGCTTTTATCGGTGTGAAGCACCTCCTGCACGTCGCCGTCAATCGTGGTTGCAAGCGCGGTCTTTTCCCAGATCGCCGTATAGGTCACGTCTCCGCGCACCCAATCCAAGGTCTGATCCCAACGCAAAAAGGTGTAACAGTAGCGGTCGGGGGCGCGTTCCAAATCTCCCGTGTAGGCAGGAAAGTCACCGTACTCGTAGGATTCCTCCACTGTGCGCTCTCCAAGCACCCACGTGACCGTATAGGTACGCGGCGTTTTGGTGATGGATCCCGTATAGGTCACGTCTCCCGTCACCGCATGGATCCCCGCCTCATCCGCGGTGTTGGACTGCCACCCCGAAAAGCTGTATTCGTAAGCAACGTCGGCAGGCTTTTGGGTTTCAAACGGGGCAATCGGAGTCTCGCCGTAGGCATAGCTTTGGGTTTTCTCTACACCGTCCAGCACCCAAGTCACGGTGTAAAAGCGCACCGCTTCAAAATAATGCGCATAAAGCGAAAGATCACTGTATGCCATCATCTGTGCGGGCTTACCGTCCGATGCCGCCCAATAACGGAATTGATAATTATGCGAGACACTTGACCAATCGTCAAAGACCGCGCGGTCTCCCGCATAAAAGATCTCACTGCCGTATTCCAAAACCTGACGGTCAAGCACGGTTTGTCGGTCGTGGGCATAGAAGGTCACAACCTTTTTGTTATCAATAGAAACCAGATGCTCCACTGTTTTTTGCAGATGAAGCATGGTGGAATAATCCTCCAACGAGCGTTTTTGGAGCTTGCCCGCCCGCACGTCCTGTGCCAGAGCGACAAGGCGCGCATCAGGCGTGGTAGGCATGGGGGCATCACCGGGATGCTCTGCAACAGGCGGAATGACACCAAGATCGGGATTTTCCACCTTTTGCGGCTCGGTTGGCTCAACATCCAAGGAACTTGCGCCGTTTTGCGCAAGATAGCCTTTGACCTCATCGGTCAGATACTGATTCAAAATCGGCTTTCTGCCGGGATTGGCAACCTCGGGAGCGGCACCGACCTGCACCGCGGGAACCTCTGCCTCGGGCAGCTCCGATTGTGAGGGCGTGGCAACCGAATCGGCAATCAGCAATTCCGCATCCAAAAGCGTTGTATAGTTCTTGCCGTAGCCCCACGCCGACGGACGCGTGACACGGTCATCAAGAGCCGTTCCCGTGGTATACAGAAGTGCAACGAATTGCTCGTAATGCGCAAATCTTTCGGCGCCTCCCTTTTCCTTGATTCCAATGCAGACAGAGGGACTGAGCAAAAACTCGTACAATGCGCCCGAAAGCTTCATAAACTGATCTCTCAGCGCCGTATAATTGGCAATATAGTAGGTGTAAAGCGCCACCGTTTTGTCATGCTCGCTCGCATATTCGGCATCACGCAGATCGGAATATCCCTGCATCAGTGTGCGCAGAGCCACCGTTGCCTCCTCAGAGGCCTTCACCTGCGGCTTAAATCCCGCCGCATCCAGCTCCGCCTTGTTTCCAAGCAACGCCGCCGTGACCGATCCACCCATCAAGGAGCCGTAAAGCTCCCAGCCGTGGCTGTCCTCCAAAAACAGAACCTCAAGGATCTGCAGCTTTTTTTCAATCTTATCCATTTTGGAAAGATACGCCTGATATGCTTCAAACGCCTTGGCAAGATCCTCGGGATTTTCATATTGCTTTAAGGTCTCGTAATAAAGCTCCCATGCCTCAAACGCCTGCAGATCGGCTTGATAGCGCGCCAGGGAGGATTGATACGACTGATAGGCGGGCAGAGCCACGTTCTGATACTGTGCATGCGCCGAAACGTAATTCTCATATGCCTTTTTTTGCGCAAGATATGCTTGATAAGCGTTGTAGGCGTTAAAAGCCGTTTGGTATTGCGCCGCCCTTGCTTCGTCGGCAAGAATGATCTCCAAGGTGCCGCTTCCCACGCCGTACGCGGCATTGAGCAGCTCCTCGGCAAGCTCCTTTGGAAGCTCCTCGCTCCATGCAAAGGTGACCTCCAATTCAAAATCGCCCGAATGATACAGCCCCGCAAGCGTGCAGGTATATGCCGCATCGGTCTTTTGCAAAGCCTGCCTGAGTGTCCCCTCCTCGGTGGTAATGGAAACATCCTGCGGAATCCACGTCACCTCAGCGCCGTTGACGGCAGTGTAGGAATACGGAGTGACCGAAACGACCAGCGCACCATCGTTTTTGCGATAATCGGTGGAAACCATGGGAGCAAGCTCTGCCTGCGTTCCGTTGTATTTGAGCGTAATGCCCGAAAGCTGATCCAGATAGATCGCCTCGGATGCAAGCGGTGCAACACCGAAAACCTTTTCAAAAAGCGCGGATGCCGAAAGCGCAGCTCCCGACACGTTTCCCGACATGGCATAGCTCCAACGGTCCTTTTCATTGGTGGCAGAGGATGCCGAAAAAAGCGTTCCCAATCCAATTCCAACGCAAAGCAGGAGTGCCGTAAAGATCGGCAATATATGTAACAGTCTCCGTTTCATGCGGAAACCTCCTTCGATTCAGAATTCCGAGAGACATTCTCCCCCATTTTATATATAATATCATACCATATTCCGACAAGAAAGTCAAGGGGTTCTCCGCAACCTTCCGCCTTTGGAAAAATCTTTCTTTCCAATTGTTAACAGTTTGTAAATCTCAAAAAATCGTCACACAATCACTTGACAGCATGGAAGAGTTGTGGTATTATATAATTACAATCATAAAAGCCGCATCAAGCGGCAAAAAAAGAAAGGAGAACACATTATGATTGCTTTATTCGTCATTGGAGTATTACTCCTCGCCATCGCCATTCCCCTCTTTTTTTCCAAAGCCAAGGCAAAGCAGTTCCTCACCCGTACCCTGCCCGCCACCGTTTTGGGACTTGTCTCTGCGGTGCTGATCATTCTCAGCTGCCTGCGCACCGTTCCTACGGGACACACGGGAATCATCACCGTGTTTGGTAAGGTGGAGGACCAGACCTACGAGGCAGGCGTGCATTTTATCGCACCTTGGAAAACCGTGATCAATATGGACAATCGAAATCAAAAGGCATCCATTGATCTTTCCTGCTTCTCCTCGGATATTCAGGAGGTTTCTGTCACCTACACCCTCAACTATCAGATCTCCAAGAGCAATGCGCAGACCATCTACAAGGATATTGGAATTTCCTACTACGAAACCGTGATCCAGCCCCGCGTACAGGAGGCAGTCAAGAGCGAGCTTGCCAAATATACGGCAGAGCAGCTGCTTTCCAACCGTTCCCAGCTTTCACAGGATATTCGCAGTGTCCTGACCGATAAGCTGAACGCCTACAACATCATCATCGTGGACGCTTCGATTGAGGATTTGGACTTCTCCGATGCCTTTACCGATGCAGTAGAAGCCAAGCAGGTTGCAGAGCAAAAGAGCAAGCAGGCGCAGATCGAGCAGGAGCAAAAAACGATGGAAGCAAACGCCGCCGCTGACCGTGCAAAAATTGAAGCCGAAGCCGCCGCTGCCGTTTCGGTCATCGCTGCAAACGCCGAGCTTGACGTGGTCAAGATTCAGGCGGACGCCGCCGAGTATGCAGGTCAAAAGGATGCTGCCGTCATCGGACAACTGCGTGACATTTTGGCAAAGGATCCCGATGCCCTAACCGACGAGGATCTGGAAAAGCTGTTGCTTTACTACTACATCCAAAAGTGGGACGGCAAGCTGCCCGAGACATACTTTAGCTCCGATGACTTCTATTCCCTTTTGGCAGCCCTCGGAACGCAAAAGCTCCCCACAGAGGATACAGGAAGCACGAACACACCTACCGTCACCCCTTGATTCATAAAAACAGAAGCCACCCGACCTCGGTCGGGTGGTTTTCTGATAAAAGATTAGTCAGCCAAAACGGTGATCTTGTTATTGGTGATCTCGGTAATGAGATCAATAACCCAGAACACAAAACTGATGGGCGGGATCAGTGCCAAAATGCCTACGATCAGGGTGGTGAGGTTGTTGGTTTCAACGTAACGCAAAATGCGGTAAATACCGCCAACGATCGCACCGAGGAAAATCTGAAGAAGAATTTTTACGATCTTCGGAAGATCCTCGTAAACACCGGTATACTTGTTCTTTGCCATTTCCGTATCTCCTTTATGTATTTTTGGGAAAAGATTTCCCGTTGATATTAGTATATCACAACACGGCAAAAAAGTCAAGTTATTATTCAAAAAACAAATGGAAAACATCGTTTTTTCCGATTCTGAAAGAGGGTTGCCGCAATGCGGCAACCCAAAGAAAACACGGATCAATTCATTTGACCAAAGATCAGCTTACCCACCTTGCTGTTTTGGAATTCCGTCATAAAGGTCATCCAATCTGCCTGCGTCATGGTAACAATATCCTTGGCATCGGTGGGAGCAGCGGGAACCTCTCCACCCTTCTTTGCCGAGATCACCAGCTTAAAGGTTACAGTAACGTCGTCCATCTTCAGGGAGTTGAACTCCAAAGACGCCTCGGTCTCGGTCACGGTCACCTTACCGGTCAATTCGAACTTGCTTCTCTCGCCCTCCTCGCTGTATACGTCAGCCGAAAGAACGATAGCGCCGTCTGCCTTGGTGTAGGTGTATGCGGCATTGAAAAGATTGACGGAAACGGAGCCTTGGCTACCGTCTACCGAGATCTTGTAGGTAACGCTTTCCTTGCTGTCTTCCTTGGTCAGCTTTGCGGTGGCAGAAATCGGCTCCTCAACGCCCGTAACGCTTGCGGTCAGCTTGATTTCGGTTGCAGAGAAGGTGATCTCTGCGGAAACGGTTGCAGTCTCATTGGTCTCCTTGTCAAGAACGGTACCGCTGACAGTCACTTTGGAAACCTGATTTTCCTTTTGATGAATGTAGAGCTTGACGGAAAGATTGATCGTTACGTTTGCAAGTGCCTCGTCAATGCCCGTTTTTGCCTCGGTCTTTGCGGCTTCGTCAAGATCGGCTGTCGCAATCGCCTTTTCGGCAATTGCCTTTACGGTGTCATTGTTCAGTACGTAGGTTACCACTACAAACTTCTCATTTTTGCCCTCTGCATTCTCCAGCTTTTCCTGAGCAACGGTCTGGCTGAGCAATGCAAGATAATCGTTGATCAGCTTTTTGGATTCCTCGGTATTCTCCTCGGCTGCCTGATCAAACGAATCCTTGATCATGGTAACGGCATCGGTCACAGATTTTAATGCCTCCTCGTTCAGCCCTGCCATTTGCGCGAGAACGCTCTCGTCAAGCTGATCGATCAAGGTTGCAAAATTCAAAGCATAGGACTTGTCACTGCCAAGAACTGCCGAGCTGTTCAGAATCACGCCGTTTTTATCCAAGAAAATACGCGCGTTCATATCCTCGCCGTTCATGGTGACGTTGGTATCCGAAACAAACTTTTGATTTGTGCCGTCCAGATAGATCGTCTCACTGATCTTGGTGATCATGCCGCCCAAGAGATCGGGACTTTCAAACAGAACGGAAATAGAGCCCGACTTCAAAGCCTCGTCAATGACCTTATTTGCGTTTGCTTCATCGGTAAAGAAGCTTGCGCTTGTGTTTTGGATTGCCTCACTCAGAGTTGCTTGCGGATCCTTTTCGACATCCTTGGTTGAAACCTTGGCGCACGAGGAAAACAGCACGCAGCTTGTGGCGATCATACAAAGAACGAGTAACAAAGACAAAATTTTTTTCATAGTCAACACCTCACATTTTTATTTTTTGGATAGTTACTCCATCATCATTGTAGCACAAAAAAGCTATTTTGTCAATACATTTTATATCAAAACATGATAAAAAGAGCTTTGAAAGCAAATTTCCAAGCAGAATCCACTCTTTGGAATTCATTTATTTTTTTTTGAATCAAAAATCAAAAAGAACTTTTTTAAAACTGTTGACTTTTGAAAAAAAATCTGCTATAATATATAGATGTTACAAGCAAAAAAGGTCATTACAAACATCCGTAAATCAGCATCGGGATGCAGCGCAGTTGGTATGCACGTAGCCTCGCATGCTCGGCGGTTTGGGAGCAGGACACCTGCTAAGACGCACCCGCAGGTAAAAAGGAGACGCTATGGGCAATTATGAAGCCATATTCAATTTGATAGGTAGCATTTTGGGCGGTCTAATAATTGGCGCTTTTTGCGGAGCAATTTCATTGATTGTCGGAATCATTAAGAAAAAGAAAGCGCTTGGCTTAATTGGCTTTTTTGTGAGCATTGCCTTTGGCATTTTCATGACGACAGTACTTTATCAACCGGCATTCCTTTCTATCATCCCATCGGCAATTTTCGCAGGAATTATTTTTATTTTAACAAAAAATCAAAAACAGAACTGACCTCTTCGGCACTCTGCTTTCTCGCAAAATCATCAATAAACGCGGTTTGACCACATGTTTGACCACTTACGGAAAAACCGAAAAAATCAATATTTTACAT
>JAGANE010000001.1 GCA_017624395.1 Clostridia bacterium | reverse complement strand
CTTCCACCGCCGACAGCGCCACATCAAAATCCTTGATATGCTCCAAAAGCGCGGCGTGGAGGTTGTTTTCGTCATAATAGAGGTGGGGGAGCGAGGCAAGAAAGGCATCTGCCTCCCGTGTTCCCGCCAGCCGTTTGGCATAGGCGCGCAAAAGGGGCGTGCGGACACCGATGATTTGCTCCTTGGGGATGCCCGGCATCAGTTTGGATTGAAACGCCGCGTAACCGACGTCGCAAAGGGAGAGCCGATCGGCTCTGATCTTTTCATTTTCGTGCTGCAGGGTCACCCTCCTTATTATCACTATTATAGCAGATTGCTATCAGATTTGCAAGGGGATTTTTGCAAGAAAGGTGCTTGGAGGCGACTGGAATATGCGCAAAAATACATCTTTGCTAAAAAATCAACAATTTTTTGAAAAAAATTTGCATAATGACTTGACTTTTATGAGAAAATATATTAAAATGTAGGGTGATGAAAAAGTACAAGCTTTGTATAAAAGCCGAGGATATGGGAAGGTCGAGAAAATGGCAGTTTTTAGAAAAATCGGTATTTTGACGTCGGGCGGAGACGCGCCCGGAATGAACGCCTGCGTAAAGGCAGTGGTCAACAAGGCGCTTTCAATGGGCATTGAGGTCGTTGGAATTATTGGTGGCTACGCAGGCTTGATCAAGGGAGAGCTGATGCCCTTGACGCACAACAGTGTAAATAATATTGTTGGCATGGGCGGCACCTTTTTGTATTCCAGCCGTTGCCCCGAATTTATGACCGAGGAGGGCATGCAAACGGCAGTGGAGACCTGTAAGAAAAATCAGATCGACGCACTTGTTTGTATCGGTGGTGACGGAACCTTCCGCGGTGCTACCGACATGACCTTCCACGGCATTCCGTCCATTGGTCTGCCCGGAACCATTGACAACGACGTGACCGCAACCGATTACACCATCGGCTTGGATACTTCTATCAATACCACCGTGCAGATCATTGATAATCTGCGCGATACCTGCGAATCTCATGCACGCCTGAACGTGGTGGAGGTCATGGGACGCGGCTGCGGACAGATCGCGCTGTATGCCGCAATCGCATCAGGTGCTGTCGCAGTGGCAATTCCCGAGGTTCCGTTTGACGAGGCGGCTGCAATTGAGAAGATCCGCAAGCTGCGCAACAACGGCAAGAGAAGCATGATCGTGGTGGTTTCCGAGGGTGTATTCAATCCCGACGGCACGCCGTATTCCGAGACGTTGGCAAAAAAGATCGCCAAGGAAACGGGCGTGGAGACCAAGTTTATGCGCACGGCACACGTCGTCCGCGGCGGCAAGCCTACGATGAGAGACCGCACCACGGCAACGCAGATGGCTGTTAAGGCAGTGGAGCTGTTGGTGGAGGGCAAGAGCAACGTGGTAATGTGCGAGCTGGATGGCGAGATCGTGGCGTTGGATATTGCCTTTGCGCTGATCCTTGACCGTATGTACAAAAACAAGCTCAAGCCGGGCGATCTTGACAAATTCACCCCCGAGCAGATCGAGGAGATGAAGACGCTTTCCGCAAAGCGTACCGCAGAGCTGCAAAGACTTTACAAGGTCGCAACCGACGTCAGCTTCTGATCAAAAAGAAAAAAACAGAATAATCCATAAAAATCCGCCGAGAGTAACCGTTTGGTCGCTCTCGGCGGTGTTATATAATATAAAATTCATTTCAACCATCAATAGAAAAAATTTGTTTGCTTCAACAAACCAGTTATTGAACGTTCCCCATTGAAGTGGTATAATGTAATTGTTAAAAAGGGGGATTTGTTTATGAATATCGGTAAAATTATAACTGACAGGCGAAAAGCACTTGGATTAACTCAACAGGCACTGGCGGAAAAACTGAATATATCCTTTCAGGCGGTTTCAAAATGGGAAAATGATAGCTCTTATCCCGATGTTACAATTCTTCCCAAACTTGCAGCTACCCTAAAAGTTTCTATAGACTCTTTGCTTGGATATCCTTCGCAATCATTAACCGAATATGATGAACGATATAATGCAGCAGGCTATTATTGGGGCTTGGCACCTAATAATCTTTGCTATGAAATCATGCATCTCAAGCCTCCGATTAAACCATATAAGGTACTTGATATCGGATGCGGTGAGGGCAAGGATGCTGTTTTTCTCGCAAGAAACGGATATAATGTAACGGCATTTGATATTTCGGAGCAAGGCTTATCTAAGGCACGCGAACTTGCTGATCACTGCGGCGTTAAAGTGGATTTATTCAAAGCAGATATATGTGACTTTAGACTTGAAACGGATTTTGATATCATTTTTTCAAGTGGAGTATTTCATTATATTCCTCAAGAACAACGCAGTAACGTCATTGAAAGTCTTAAAAAGCATACCACTTCAAATGGTATAAACGTTATAAATGTTTTTGTAAGAAAGCCCTTTATTCCATTGCCGCCCGATATTGAAGAAAGCGAACTTGCGGCAGGCGATTGGAAATCCGGAGAATTATTTATGTATTACCACGATTGGCTGTTCCGCAAGAATGAAGAACGAATTTTTGATTGTAACAGCAGTGGGGTTCCACATAAGCATTGTATGGATGTTATGATTGCAGAGAAATATTAAACTAAAAGAGATCGGTTTTATGAATTTACCGCCGAGAGTAACCGTTTGGTCGCTCTCGGCGGTG
>JAGANE010000115.1 GCA_017624395.1 Clostridia bacterium | reverse complement strand
TGGAGGCATCGAAAGCCTCCTCGCTCTCCGCAGAGAGCGAAATCCCCCTTACGGCGTTCTCTTTTGCAAGCTTTTCTCTTACGCCTCCTTCTTGCAAGAGAAAAACGGCTAAGGAATTTGTATTTTTGACAAACGGTTATTTTTTTCGGTCATCCAAGTGCCTTTCCATAAGATCCTTTTTCTAACCGTATCTTCTGCTGATATCATAAAAATCCCCACAAACCGTTTCCTTGGGTCTGTGGGGATTTTTTGTTTTGGAATGCTCCGATAAAGATGATACCCTTTTGTTTTTCCATCATTTTTTCTCGTTATAATATTGACAATTTTGCTTTTTTGGTATATACTTATGTCAGAGAATGAAAAACAAGGAGGAACTTGGAAATGACTTGGGACGAATTTTACGGCAAGGTGAAAACGACGGTTGGAAAGGCTGCGGACAAAATCAATCAAACCGCCGATCTTGCCACTCTGCAGGTCAAGCTGAACATGGCGGAGCATAAGCTGAAGGACGCCTATGCCGAGCTTGGAAAGGCAGCCTACAAGCATTTTTCCGATGACGAAAGCTCTGCCGAGACGGTTGCAGCCACCATGACGTTGGTGGAGGAAGCACAAAAAGCGGTGGACGCACTCAAGGCAGAGATTGAGGCCGTAAAGGCTGACGATCCAACCAAAAAAGCTTCCGAGGAATGATTTCCTCGGAAGCTTTTTTGGTTAGGTTTTTATCACTCAATCCTCTTTGCTCTTTTTGGGGGCGGAGGCACGGTTCAGGAGAACCGTAACCCCAACGATCAAGCCGATGACGATGAAGATCCCCAGCATGCCAAGTCCCATATATTTGAGGTTGTTTACAAAATTGATAGGTTGAAAAATCAAGTCTTCCATGGTTCAAGCTCCTTTCATCAGAGGAAGAAATTGAGGATCATACCGCCCGCGATCACCGATGCGATCTGTCCCGAAACGTTGACACCGATCGAGTGCATGAGCAGGAAGTTTTGGGGATCTTCCTTCAATCCCATTTTATGCACGATACGTCCCGACATGGGGAATGCCGAAATACCTGCCGCACCGATCATGGGGTTGATCTTCTTTTTGGAGAACAGGTTGATCAGCTTTGCCACAAGGATACCGCCCGCGGTGTCAAAGACAAAGGCAAACAGACCCATGAGAAGGATCACAACGGTTGCAACGTCGACAAACTTATCGGCAGTCACCTGGAACGCGATGGAAATGCCGAGGAAGATGGTAACAAGATTTGCCAGCACCTTTTGCGCAGTCTCGGAAAGAGAATCCAGCACGCCGCACTCACGGATGAGGTTACCGAACATCAAAAATCCGACGAGGGATACCGCCGTGGGAGCAAAGATGCCCGCAATCAGCGTAATCACGATCGGGAACAGGATACGCGTGGTCTTGGAGACCGCCTTCGGCTCGTAAGGCATACGGATCAAACGCTCCTTTCGGGTGGTCATTGCCTTGATGACGGGAGGCTGAATGATCGGCACCAGAGCCATGTAGGAATACGCCGCCACCATGATCGCGCCCTGATATTGAGATCCCAGCTTTTGAGATACCGCAATTGCCGTGGGGCCGTCTGCCGCACCGATGATGGCAATGGATGCCGCATCATTGATGTTGGGGAAGATGATAGATGCCAGACACAGTGTAAAGAAGATACCAAACTGCGCCGCCGCACCAAAGATCATCAGCTTGGGGTTGG
>JAGANE010000114.1 GCA_017624395.1 Clostridia bacterium | reverse complement strand
ATCGCCGCCTCACGCGAGCAGATGCTGGGGGCAACGCTGTATATGTCCTGCATCGATGCCAAAACGGGAGAGCTGGTCAAGGGAACCACGTCCTGTATGATGTGCAAGCGTCAGATCCTGAATGCGGGGATCTCTACAGTGATCGTGCGCGACACCAAGGACGACTACCGTGTGATCGACGTCAACGAGTGGATCGAGGACGATGACTCGCTCTCGGGCGTATTCGGATATTGAAAGGAAACGGTCTCTCCATGAAAAAAAGCATTTTTCGGGTGGCAATTCTGCTTGCCGCTCTGACGCTTTTGTTGACCTCCTGCGCACTTCCCGCGCTGGAGCATCGCAACAACGGCACCTTTTACAACAAAAAGAACGACGTCTCCTATCTCCCCGCTCCCGCCACCTATAAGGCGCGGACACTTGTATCGGGAGATAAGATTGCAAGGATCCCTTACAAGGAAATGGACGACACTGTCCTTTATGCGATTGAGAACGCCGACACCGCAAAATTTTTGACCGATGAAAATTATCAGCTTTATTATGCCTCCACCGTCACCCTGCCCTCGGTTTGGGAGATGCAGGTGGATAAGATCAACATTGTCAGCACGGGAAGCATCAGCTACTCCACCGCCTCCATCACCGAGGCACAGGATATTTCCGAGATCATTGCCGCATACCAAAACGGCGTGCATTTTTCAAAGGACGAAATTGACGTAGCCATGATTCCCACGCGCTACGATCTGGAGTTTTCCTCCGAGCTGTACCCCGCATTTTACTACACCCTTACCTATTGGCAGTTTGCCACCGACGTGCTGGTTTATGAGCTGATTACCGATCCGAATGATCCCACTCCAACCTACGAGGGAGTCAAGGTGACCTACGAGGACTACGAGGGAGAGAGCTACGCCGTATATCATTTTGGAAAACGCTTTTTGTACAACCGTACCACGGGAGAATGCTACCCGCTTGGCAATACGGTGACAAAATATTTGGAATGACCCTGCCCGAAAGGAGCGCGCTATGACCGCACTCAAGGAAAAAGAGCAAAAAAATGAACAAGCTTTTCCCCAAGCAAAAAAGGTATGCTTTGTTTGCACGGGAAACACCTGCCGCTCCCCGATGGCTGAGGCAGTCACCAATGCGTTGGCGCTTGGGAATCTGCCGATCTTAGCACGGGATACGGTACCGCCCTCGGTCATCGCCGTCAGTGCGGGACTTTACGCCCATGACGGAGACCCGATCTCCCACAATGCGGTCTCTGCGTTGGAGCAGGCGGGGATCAAGCCGACCCCAAGCAGAGATTATCACAAGCACACGGCAAAAAATATCGACGAGCGGCTTGTGGAGGAATGTGACCTTTTGGTTGCCATGACACCCTCGCACGCCATGGAGCTGCTGTTGCGCTTTCCTGCGGCGGCACAACGGATCACCGTGATGCCCAAAGCCGTCTCCGATCCCTTTGGCGGTGACCTTGCCCGTTATGCACAATGCCTTGAGGAGATCACCGAGGGCGTGCGTTGCCTGCTGTTTTTGGAGGATGAAACATGACGACGGTACGCTTGACTCGGGAGCAGCTTGCCGAGGTCGCCGCGCTGGAGAGGCTCTGCTTTTCCGAGCCGTGGAGTGAGACCGCATTGGAGCTTTTGCTCACCGAGACCGCGGTTGGACTTGTTTGCCTTGACGGCACACGTGTCCTTGCCTACGGCGGAATGCTGTGGGCGCCCGACGAGGGACAGATCACCAACGTCGCAGTTCATCCCGATGCAAGGCGTCGCGGCTGTGCCAAAGCCATTCTTGCGGCATTTGACACGCTGGCACGCGAGCATCACGCCGAGCAGATTACGCTGGAGGTTCGCGCCTCCAATCAAGCCGCCATTGCCCTGTATGAGGGAGATGGCTACAAGATCGTCGGTAAGCGCAAAAATTTTTACCGCGCGCCCCGCGAGGACGCGTTGATCATGATCAAAAAACTCTAACTGCCTTTTGTTAAGGCTCTTGAAAGGATAGGGGTACGGAGAAGGAAAGCTTCTTCAAGGAGGTTTTCTCCCCCCGTGACATAGAACGAATATGTACATTTTAGGAATGGAAAGCTCCTGCGACGAGACGTCCGCCGCAGTGGTGGAAATGAGCGACGGTGTACGCGCCATTCGCTCCAATATTGTGGCGTCACAGATCGAAACCCACCGTCTTTACGGCGGTGTCGTTCCCGAAATTGCAAGCCGCGCACACGTTGAGGCGATCTCACGCATCACCTACGAGGCACTTGAAACGGCGGGCATTACACTCTCCGACGTCGGTGCCATTGCGGTCACGGCGTTTCCCGGCTTGATCGGTGCTTTGCTCGTTGGCGTCAATTTTGCAAAATCGCTTGCCTTTTCACATCGCATTCCGCTTGTGGCGGTCAATCATATCCACGGACACGTGGCAGCGGCGTATCTGACACACCCCACGCTGGAGCCGCCCTTTCTCGCTTTGGTGGTGTCGGGCGGTCACACCTCGTTTTACCGCGTGACCGACTACACCGATTTTTGCGAGATCGGTGGTACGCGCGACGATGCGGCAGGCGAGGCGTTTGACAAGATCGGGCGCGTCATCGGGCTGCCCTATCCCGGCGGTGCCGCGCTGGACAAGCTGGCATATGAGGGGGATCCCAAGGCGATCACGCTTCCCTCCCCCGCGCTTGGCGGCGACACGCCGGATCTCTCCTTTAGCGGCATAAAAACCGCAACGCTCAACTATCTCAACGGCATGGCACAAAAGGGCTGTGAGATCAGCCGCGCCGACGTTGCCGCATCCTATACCCATCGCATTGTGCAGGCAATCGTCAAAAAGACCGAGCTTGCCCTCAAGAAAAGCGGCATGAGGACGTTGGTGCTTGCAGGTGGCGTTGCGGCAAACTCACATTTGCGCACCGCGCTGGAAGCGCTTTGCAAGCGCCTTGGCGTAACGCTTTGTATGCCCGACCGCGCCCTTTGCGGTGACAACGGAGCGATGATTGCGGCGGCAGGATACTTCCGCTATCAGAGGGGTGAATTTGCCGACACCTCGCTCAACGCCTCGGCAAACGACGATGGGCTTTGATTGCCCCACTTGTCAAGTCTTTTTTGGAAAAAACATCAATTTCGTCGTTTTTAACGAAAATTTGTAAACAAATATGCAAAATCGGTGCTTTGAGTTTTTCACAAGAGTTTTCCACAGGGTGTGAAAAAATGTGAAAAGCACCCGATACGGTTGTCAAAAAATGCACAAAAAACGCCTTTTGCCCCGATTTTTGTCAGCCGATTGTGGATAAGTCTGTGAAAATTGTTAAAAAATCCACCCTAAGATGGGGTGTGGAAAACTATTTTAGCAAACCAAAGTGTAAAAAAATGCCTTTTGGAAAGGCTTGTCAAAATCCACAAAAACCCTTGTGAGAAGAAAGGAATCGATCGTATGGATCCTAAGAAAAACAAACCCCTCGGCAACGCAGAAAATCTTCCGTTGGAGGAAAATCCCAACGTATCTCCTGCGGTCATTCGCCGCTTGCCGCGCTATTTCCGTTACCTGCGGCAATTGATGCGCCAAGGAAAATCCCGCATCAGCTCGGGGGAGCTTTCCTCTTTGATGGGGGTAACTGCCTCGCAGATCCGTCAGGATCTCAACTGCTTTGGTGGCTTTGGTCAGCAGGGCTACGGCTATAACGTCAATTATCTCTATTCGCGCATCTGTGAGCTTCTCGGTGTAGAGGCAGGGCTTCGCGCCATCATCATCGGTGCGGGCGACCTCGGTCGTGCCATTGTGCGCGCCCCGATGTTTGAAAAGCGCGGCGTGGAGATCATTTCCATGTTTGATATTGATCCCGCACTGATCGGCAAAGAGGTGGGCGGTGTCCTGATTCGCGACATGGCAAGGCTGGAGGATTTTTGCAAGGACTTCCCTGCCGACATGGCAGTTTTGACACTTCCCAAGGAAAGCGCCTCCGAGGTCTCGGAGCGTCTGCTTGCCTGCGGAATTCGCGGTCTTTGGAATTTTACGGGCAAGGACCTATCCTTGGAAAGCCGCGACGCAGTGGTGGAAAACGTGCATCTCGGCGACTCGTTGATGATCCTCAATTACCGTCTCTGTCACACCGCCGACGGCGATGAAGCGTAAGTGAGGGATCTTATGAAGCTGAATTTTCAACAAGACGTTTTAAACCTCCCCGCTTCGATTTTGTTACATACCGACACCGACGTCACAAAGCTACGTGTGCTTCTTTGGCTGGCATCGGATATCAGCCTGTCGGAAAAGAGCAAGCAGGCGCAGCTTGCAAAGCTTGCCACCTGCAGTGTCAAGGAAGCGCGGGACGCCATTTCCTATTGGCAATCCTGCGGTGTTTTGACGGGTGAGGACGGTGTGGCATTGCCTGCCATGGCAACGGTTGCGGAGCCGATCAGGGCGGAAAAAGCCGTCGGCCGTCAGCTTTTGCAACGCGCCGATGAATTGCCCAATTATACCACCGCCGAGCTTGCCGCACTCTTGGAAAGCCGTGATGCATTGCGGCTTTTGATTGATGAAGCACAGCGTATTATCGGAAAGATCTTTAATTTGAGCGAGGTCAACATTCTTGTGGGAATGCTGGATTATCTCGGCATGAGCGAGGAATGTATCCTGATGCTGTTGGAGCATTGCAAGCGAATCGGAAAATCCAACCTGCGCTCGATTGAAAAATATGCATACAAGCTGATCGACCGCGGTATCACCGATGCTACAACACTGGAGGAGGAGATCCGCACGGTAGAGGCAATGAGAAGCTTTGAGGGCGAGATCCGCTCGATCTTTGGGCTTGGCAAGCGTGCGCTGACCTCCCGCGAGGATAAAATGCTGCGCGCATGGATCTCCTTTGGCTATGGCACCGAAATCGTCCGCCGCGCCTACGAGATCACCGTTCACGCCACCAACGAGCCGTCGCTCCCCTATGCCAATTCGATTTTGGAGCGTTGGAATGCCGACGGCTTGAAAACGCTTGCCGACGTTGAACGTTCCATAGAGGAGCAGCAATCCAAAAAGGACGCAGCCACCACCAAAAAGAGCAACAAGCAGTCGCTTGGCAACAGCTTTGACACCGACGACTTTTTCCGTGCCGCTCTGCAACGCAGCTTTGCCGAGACACAAGACAAAACATAACCGTACGATTCCGAAGGGAGACCGCCGATGGGATACAACAAAGAAAATTTTAAACGGATCCGCGCCGAATACGAAACCAAGGCATTCCGCGCACAGGCAGAGGCAGACGCCCGCAGATCCGAGCTTTATACCGAAATTCCGCAGCTGCGCGAAATGGATAAAAGTCTTTCAAGCTTTGGTCTGCGCATTATGAATGAGGCGATCAAGGGCAGAGACACCACCGCATCGGTTGCCGCCCTGCGCCGTGAAAATGAGGCAATCCAAGCCGCACGCGCCGCGCTCCTCAGGCAACACGGCTACCCCGCCGATTATGCCGATCCGCAATATGAGTGTGCCGATTGCCGCGACACGGGCTACGTTGGCATCAAAATGTGCCGCTGTATGCGCAAGCGCATTACCGAGGCAGGCATGGAAAGCTCGGGGCTTGCGGGGCTGATGAAAAAACAGTCGTTTAACAATTTTTCACTGGATTATTACAAGGCAGACCCCACGGTTTACGAGCGGATGCGCCGCAATTTTGCCGCAATCAAGCAATATGCCGAGGGCTTTACACTCGGCACGGAGCAGGAGGCTCCCGAAAGTCTGCTCTTTTTGGGTGGCACGGGGCTTGGGAAAACGCATCTTTCCACCTCCATTGCACGCACGGTAATCGAACGCGGATACGACGTTTATTACAACACCGCAGTAGGAATGATCTCGGATTTTGAAGCCAAGAGATTTGGCGCCGGTGTGGCGGAAAGCGACGGAGACGGAACCGCACGCTATACCGAGTGCGATCTTTTGATCATT
>JAGANE010000015.1 GCA_017624395.1 Clostridia bacterium | reverse complement strand
TGCAAGCACAACCTGATCATGGGACGCGGGGAGCATCAGGTGGGAGACGAGACCAACAGCACCACCTTTCAACGTATTTGTAATTTTGATGCACCGCAGTATTTGTTGCTTGCGGGGACAGATGAAAACGGCGCGCCTGCGGTCAACGAGCTGACCGAGCTGTTTGCCGAGTGTATTCATCCTGCTTTTAAAAACCCCGTGGTGGTCGTGCGGTATTTTCGCAATATGGATCAGCAGTATCCTGCACTGTGGAATCTGTTGACAAAAAAAGCATTGCAGAGTGCTTCTCTGATGTTTTACAATGACGGCAACGTTATCAGCACCCTTCTTCGCATGGGACTTCCCATCGAGGATTGCCGCAAATATGCGCATTTTGGCTGCAATTGGCCATCCCCCGGAGCGGATGGGGCATGGATTCAGGGAGGCCCGCGATCGGACCAATACAACGCGTATCTTTCCGAGGAGGAGAGACGCGAGCTTTGTATTCCGTATATGCGGATGAACACACCAAACGGTTGGCCTGAGGACTTGATGATCGTCTTGCGGGAGCTTTCCGAAAGGAATCCGGAAACAGTGACGATGGAGGATGTTTACGAGGGCTTTTTTGCAAGAATGTCGGATTTTATCGACCGTAAGCTTGCGCATCTTTCTCACGAGGTTGCCGTCCGTCGCCGCCGTCCTTCGGCAGTCATGACCTACGGGGATGCCTTTTTCACGCATTCCATTGAGAGCGCAGAGTGCTTTTCGGCGGGTGCAAAATATCATTTTGGGTTGCAATCGTTTCAGATGTTTGGAACGGTGGCGGATTCCTTTATTGCGGTGGATCAGCTGGTCATGATTGAAAAAAAGCTGACGCTGAGACAGCTGCTGGAGGCGGTAGATGCCGATTTTGTGGGCTATGAGGAGATCCTTTCGCTTTGCCGCGGTGCTGATAAATACGGCATGGACACGCCGCTTTCCAATGCGCATGCCACAAGACTTTCTCACACGGCTTGCCAATTGGTGATCGAAAAGAACAGACCTTATTTGGAAAAGGAAAAGCTGTTTTTGGTACCGTGTATGCGAAGTGACACGTGGCATCTTAAAAACGGGGAGCGATTTGGAGCCACGCCCGACGGCAGACGCGCTCACATGCCGTTCTCTCAAAATATTCGCCCGTCCAACGGTGTTTGCGTCAACGGCTTGACCGCCATGCTCAATTCCGTGCTTTGCCTTCCTACCGACGGCTTGCTTTCGGGGGCGTTGAATCTGGACGTTGATCCGCAGCAATTTTCGGGAGATCGCGGACACGAGCTGTTTGCTACCGTACTGGGTGTCTACTTTAACGAGGGTGGCTTGCACGCGCAGGTGACCACCGCAAACGTCGATACGTTGATCGATGCCCAGATACATCCCGATCAGCACCGTGACCTGCGCGTCCGTGTGACGGGATATAGCGGTGTTTTTGTGGACATCTGCAAAAGGTTGCAGGATGATATTATCGAGCGCTTAAAATAATTGATAGAAAGGTGAATACAGACATGAAAAAGATTTTACTTCCAAACGGACTTTCCGTGTCCGCAATGGCTCTCGGCGCGATGAACTTTGGCACCACCACCTCCAAAAAGGAGTCCTATGAGGTATTGGATCTCTTTTTGGAAAGAGGCGGTAATTTTATTGATACCTCCAACAACTACGCACACTGGGCGGGAACGGGAGACGAGAGCGAAACTCTGCTTGGCGAATGGTTGCACGAGCGCGGATGCCGCGACCGTGTGATCCTTGCAACCAAGGTTGGCTTTGACCGTCACGGACAGGGCGCGGGGCTGAAAAAGGAGCAGATCGAGTATTGGATTGACGAAAGCCTGCGCAAGCTTCGCACCGATTATATCGATCTTTACTACGCGCATACCGATGATGCCAATACCCCCATTGAGGAAACGATGGAGGCGTTTGACCGTCTTGTAAAAAAGGGAAAGGTGCGTTGTCTTGGCGGCAGTAACTTTGACACGTGGAGATTTGCGGAGGCAAATGCGATTGCAAACGCCAAGGGCTTGACACCCTACACGGCAATGCAACAGCGCTTCAGTTATCTGCATCCGCGTGCAGAGATAGCGCCCAAGTATCTTTTCAATGAGATCACCGATCGCGAAAGACTCCGCTATCTTGCCGACAAAAATATCCCTCTTGTGGCATACGCCTGCCTCTGCAAGGGTGGCTACGAGGTGCCCGAGAGACTTCCCGAGGATTGTGTTGCGGGAGCGCGTATGGAGCTGATTCAACGCATGGCGCGTGAAAAGGGGCTCAATCCAAGCGCCATCGCCATTGCATGGATGACTAATCTCTGCCGTTGCAAAGGATACCCGACGGTGATCCCACTGTTTTCGGCAACTCCCGAGCAATTGGAAAGCAACCTGCGCGGTCTTGATCTGGTTTTGACCGACGAGGAAATGGAGCTGATGAACCGTACCTGATCCGACGTGACGGTGATATGCCGCCGCTTTGCTCTTTCTTGCCCGCGTGCGCGGGGGAGGGTATAAGCGGCGGCATTTTTGCATATCGTTCAAGGAAGACTTTTTTGGAGGATTGGGGATATGCGTAAATTTCAAAGGCTCAGGGTGGCGCCGCAGGTGGCGATTTTGATTGTCGTCATGGCGTTGAGCGATCAAAGCGGGATCTGTGCCGTAACGCTGCTTGCGGCGGCATTTCACGAGTGCGGACACCTCTTGGCGGCAAGATGCTTAAGGATCCCGTTGGGCTGTCTGCGGCTGAGCCTTTTGGGCGCACGGCTGGAGATCCGAGGACGGATGCTGACCTACGGAGAGGAATGGGTATTGAGCGCGGCAGGTCCCTTGACAAGTCTTTTGATCTCGCTTGCCGCGGCGCCGCTTTGGAGGTACGGAATATGGGCACAGTATTTTTCCTGCGCGTCACTGGTTTTGGGATTGCTCAATCTGCTGCCGATCCAAAGCTTTGATGGGGGAAGAATGTTAGAGACGGCACTTGCGTTCTTTGGTGGGGAAACGGTGGCGCGGAGGGGAATGCTGCTGTTTTCCTTTACCTTTCTTTTTTTGCTTTGGGCTTTTGCGGCATACTTTTTGTTGCGTGCGGGCGACGGACTGTCTTTGTTCTGCTTTTCGTTGAGCCTTTTTTTGCGATTTTTCGACCATCATCGGGAACAAAAATGAGACTTCGGCATAATCTGATAACAGAGAGCGGAATTCCGTTCTTAAATACCCGATATTTTAGGAGGCAACTATGAACAACTGTCTTTGCAATCTGTTTCACGACAACTGGGTATGGCTTATCATTCTTGCCATCATTCTGATCTCCTGCTGCGGCTGTGGAAACAGCTACGGCAACGGCTGCGGAAGCAACTACGGCTGCGGCTGCAACTGATCCCAAACAACCACAAGGGCCGCTCGCGGTTGCGAGCCCCCCGTGTGGTTTTTGTG
>JAGANE010000113.1 GCA_017624395.1 Clostridia bacterium | reverse complement strand
TCGGCAAGTGCTTCTTGCGTTAAATCGTTTTTCTTTCTGAAATTACGTATATTTTCTCCAATAGCAAGTTTCATTTTTTCCTCCTTGTGCAGGTGATTGCTTTGCAAAGCATTTCTTTTGTCGACACCTATATTATACTGTAATTTTATCAAAATTTCAATAACGCATTTTGAGAGAAAAATTATCAATTAGTGTTATATTTTCCGTTTTCCCGACGCTTACGTCTGGGGCAAGCATAGCGCGTGGCAGTCCGCGCATAATCGGGCAGAAACCCGAACCCACTATACGCAGAGGAATGACTCGCAAAAGCCTTCCTCCGGGAGGAAGGGGGACCACGAAGTGGTGGAAGGAGCCCGCGTGACTTGCAATTTGCGCGGATTTTATTGTCACGCGCTCTCCCTCAGTCTTTTGCTACGCAAAATCCAGCTCCCTCCCGGAGGGAGCCTTTCATAAGTTCACTCCGACAGAAAAACACCACCAAAGAGATTTTCTTGGTGGTGTTCGTGTTTTCTCCGCTAAAGATGCATAGCAGACAACCCGTTTCTTTTTTCTCGGATTTCTATTGCACTTTTTCTAAAAAGATGCTATAATATAAAAAAGCAATACAGTAACCTGAAAAGAGGGATGAAAATATGAAAACATTGTTGAGAGGCGGCAGCGTTTGGCAAAGCGGCAGCTTTTGGAACGATTGCCCTATTATTTGGGAGAACGAAAAGATCATCGCCGTGGGCGACGCCTGCCAAGGAATTGCGGTTGACCGTGTGATTGAGGCAAACGGAATGCGCGTTTTGCCGGGTCTTGTGGACGTACATACCCATGGCCGCGCAGGCTATGATTTTGGAACGGCGACCGAGGAGCAAATGCAGGAGATCAAATTGGATTATGCCCGTCACGGTGTGACGTCGGTTTTTGCAACTTTGGCATCGGGAACTGCCGAGGAGTGGCACCGTGCCATTGCGTTGATTCAAGCGTGCGGGTACGATGGCATTCATTTGGAGGGGAATTTTCTCAACCCTGCCAAAAAGGGCGCGCACGCACCCTCGCTGATCGTTTCCCCCGATGCATCGGTCTTGGAGCGTTTTTTGGAGGAGATCCACATTCCCTGCCACATCAGTGCGGCATACGAGCTTGATACCGACGGTAGCTTTACGGCTTGCGCTTTGCAACACGGTGCAACCCTCGGTCTTGCGCATACGGCGGCAACGGCAGAGCAGACGCGCCTTGCGCTCGCACGCGGCGTGACCTCGTTTACGCACCTTTACAATGCCATGCCCCCCTTGCATCACCGTGAGGGCGGTCCCGTTGCGGTGGCGTTTCTTGGTGGCGGATATGGGGAATTGATTGCCGATGGAATGCACGTTTGCCCCGAGATGATCGCGCTGGCGTACAAGTGTCTTGGCGCCGATAAGACGGTGCTGATCACCGACTCGATGGAGGGAACGGGCTGTCCCGACGGAGAATATCATATTGCGGGAATGCCTGTCAACCTTAAAAACGGCAGAGCCGTTACCCCCGACGGTGCGTTGGCAGGGAGCACGCTGAATTTGTGGGACGGTGTCAAAAATCTTATGAAATTTGCCTCTGTTCCTTTGGAGGATGCCATTGCCTGCGCTACGGTCAATCCCGCACGCATGGTAGGCATTGATGCAAGCGTTGGCAGCATTGCGGTCGGACGGCGCGCGGATCTGTTGCTGGTAGACAACTCCTTGGAGATCGACACTGTGGTCCTCTGTGGCGAGGAATTGAAAAAACAGTAAACATTGAGGAGCATGAATATGAAAAAAGAAAATCTTTTAATGAATCTGCGGATCGTTTTGTGGGGCTTGGCAACACTTTTGTTTGTGGTGTTGACCGTGCTGGAGCTGATTCCCAACAAATCGTCGGGGATCACTGTCAAGGAGCCGATCAGGATCTCCTCGGCATCTCTCTCCCCCTTTGAAGCCGAGCAAAAGGACTATACCTGCCTTTTGACGGGGATCTTGCTCAACGAGAGCAACGCTGCTGTGGCTGTGGAGTCTGTGCGCGTGGTGATCGGAGACGGCAAACAGGAAAAAACACTGGAGCTTGAGGGCTTTACGCTGCCCGCACGCTCCACACATGAGATCTCCTTCTCCTTTGAGGATACCGTTGATTATGACCGCGTCAAAACGGTTGTGCTGACGGCGGATGGAACAGAGGATATTTTGCCCAATCAGACTAAGAGCGGATTCTCGGTCAGCGGCGTTATGATCCTATATCTTGCGGGCTTGATCCTTTCTGGATGGTTCCTTTACGATACCTGCAAAAAGCGCTATTATTTGTGGCAGGAAATGCAGATAAAGGAGAGAATTTTGTAAAAAGTTTGCAAACTCTGCCAAAAAGATTTCGCAGGCTCTTGACAGAAGGCGCGATTTTGTGTATAATAAAAGATGTTTGAATAGAACCGCCAAGCGGTTGTTCATACAAGAAATTCTCAATGAACCCATCAAGGAGGTGTTTTATGGAAAAAATCGTAATTCCGATTGTCGTCGGTGTTGTTGCATTGGCGATTGGAATTCTGGTCGGATTTCTGATCCGTAAAAAGATCGGAGAGGCAAAGATCGGCTCTGCCGAGGCGGAGGCAAAGCGTATTTTGGAGGAAGGCTCCAAGGACGCAGAAGCCAAAAAGAAGGAAGCCCTTCTCGAAGCCAAGGAGGAAACGCTGCGCCTGCGCAACGAAACCGAGCGCGAGCTGAAGGAGCGCCGTGCAGAGGTGACCCGTCAGGAGCGCAGAATCAGCCAAAAGGAAGAAAATCTGGACAAGAAGACCGAATCACTGGAACGCAAAAACGAGCAGTTGGACGAAAAGCTGAAGGCAAACGACGCTTTGCGTGAGCAGATCAATACCGTTCTGGAGCAGCATCTGAAAAAGCTGGAGGATATTTCCGGCTATACGGCGGAGCAGGCAAAGGACGAGCTGATCTCGCGTGTGGAGTCGGAGGCAAGACACGAGATGGCACAAAAGCTGGATGAATTGGAGACCCAATTCAAGGAGGAAGCAGATGCAAAGGCACGCAACCTTCTGTCCCTTGCCATTCAGAGATGTGCAGCCGATCACGTGACCGAATCAACCATTTCGGTCGTTACCCTGCCCAACGAGGAAATGAAGGGACGTATCATCGGTCGTGAGGGACGAAACATTCAAAAGCTGGAAACGCTGACGGGTGTGGAGCTGATCATTGACGATACACCCGAAGCAATTACGGTGTCGGGCTTTGATCCCGTCCGCCGTGAGGTGGCAAGACTGTCCTTGGAGAAGCTGATCTCCGACGGTCGTATCCACCCTGCTCGCATTGAGGAGATGGTTGAAAAGGCACGCCGTGAGGTGGATGCCGTGATCAAGCAGGCGGGCGAGAGAGCAACCTTTGATGTGCGCGTTCACGGAATTCATCCCGAGCTGGTCAAGCTGCTTGGACGTCTGCGTTACCGTACCAGCTACGGTCAGAACGTACTGCAGCACTCCATTGAGGTGGCATGGCTTGCAGGTATGATGGCGGACGAGCTGGGCGTTGACGGTGCCGTTGCACGTCGCGCAGGTTTGTTGCACGACATTGGTAAAGCATTCCCGCAGGATATGGAAGGCTCCCACGTAGAGCTGGGTGTCAATGCAGCCAAGAAGTACAAGGAAAGCGCAGAGGTCATTCATGCGATTGAAGCGCACCACAATGACGTAGAGCCCAAGACCATGGTCGCAGTGCTGGTGCAGGCGGCAGACGCAGTGTCCGCTGCAAGACCCGGAGCGCGCCGTGAGGATATGGAAAACTACATTAAGCGCCTGCAAAAGCTGGAGGAGATCGCCGTCGGCTTCCAAGGTGTGGAAAAGGCTTATGCCATTCAGGCAGGACGCGAGATCCGCGTGATGGTCAAGCCCGAAATGGTCAACGATGCGGGAATGAAGCTGATCGCCCGCGAGATGGCAAAGAAGATCGAAGAAGAAGTAAAGTACCCCGGACAGATCAAGCTGAATCTGATCAGGGAAACGCGAGCTGTGGATTACGCGAAATAAAACTGACCTTTTTTTCCGAGCAAACGGAATTTATCATACATATCCATATGATGAAATTCTCGCCGATCATCGGCGTCCGTATAAAATGAAGCAGGGAGAAGCTCCTTTCGGTGCTTCTCCTTCGCTTTTTTTGATTTTCAAATTTTTTTAAAAAATATTACAAAAAATTCTTGTATTTTACATCAAAATGCGTTATGATATAATGGATAGATCTTTTTGAGAGGAGGAGAGGGCAGTGCTGGGCTACGTTCGTACCGATCGGGCAGAGCTGCGCGTGCGAGAGGACGTCTTTTACCGCGCACTGTATTGCGGACTTTGTCACCGCATGGGGAAATGCACGGGCAATTGCTCTCGTATGACGCTCAATTACGATTTTGTTTTTTTGGCGGCGGTGCGGCTTTCCTTGACGGGAGAAGCCCCCACGGTCAAAAAGCAACGCTGTTTTTTGCATCCGTTCCGCTCACGTCCTACCGTGCAGGCATGCAAGTCGCTGGATTATTGTGCCGATGCATCGGCGTTGTTGGTCTATCACAAGCTTTTGGACGATCTGCACGACGAAAAAGGCTTGAAAAAAGCGCGTGCCGTGCTTGTACGCCCCTGGATGCTCTCTGCATACCGCCGAGCCAAGTGCCGATATCCCGCATTGGATGCGGCGATCAAGGAGCATTTACAAAAGCTTTCCCAATACGAAGCCGAGACAACGGCTTTTGGCGGCGCCGACGAGCTTGCCGCACAGTTTGGCAGGCTGATGGAGGCGGTGTTTGCCGAGGGGCTGGAGGGCAGTGAAGCAAGGATCGCTGCCGTGCTGGGACGTGCCACAGGACATTGGATCTATTTGATCGATGCCGCGGACGATTTTGAGGAGGATCGCAAGCGAGGACGCTTCAACCCCTATCTGCGACTGTTTGGAACAGCACCGACCGAGGCGGATTGGGAAAATCTTCGCCTTGCGCTGACGGCACTTTTGTGCGAGGCTGAAAAGGGCTTTGCACTGATCGATTCCTATCCCGTGCCTGAGCTAAAGGAGATTCTTTCCAATATCCTTTATCTTGGCTTGCCCGCCACGGCAAAAAGGATCACGCAAAAAAACACCTGTGCGCATTGCAAAAAGGAGACAAAAAATGACGACAACACGGTTCCCCACAACCGCACTTGATTGTTTTACTGCCGCAAACGAGGCGTTTTCCCGCGGTTATTATCTCAACGCACAAGCACTGTACGACCGCGCCTGTGCGCTGGAACCGAGCAACGCCTTGTACGTCGCGGGACGGGAACGCTTGCGGATTTTGACCTTTGGATTTGGCAAAAAGAGCGGTGGGGGATTTTCCACCTTTGATGCCGCCAATTGTGCCGAGGGCTGCTGTGAATGCTGCGGCGAGGGCTGCTGCGAGGGAATTTGTGAGGGAATTTGTGAGGGAATCTGCTCCAACTGCGACGGTTGTGATTGTGATTGCGGCTGATATTGATGATTATACGGAAAGGTAACGATAGAAGATGAAAAACCCCTACGAGGTATTGGGTGTATCTCCCAATGCAAGTGACGACGAAGTAAAAAAAGCATATCGGGAGCTTGCGCGCAAGTATCACCCCGACAAGTACCGCGACAGTGATCTTGCCGATCTCGCAAGCGAAAAAATGAAGGAAATCAACGCCGCCTACGAGGAAGTCCAAAAGATGCGTTCGGGGCGGGGAAATGCCAATGGCGGAGGCTCGTACAACGGCAATCCAAACGGCACGGGCGGCAACGCCACCTTTACGCAGATCCGCAATTTTATCAACCAAAACGAGATTGCCGAGGCGGATCGCTTGTTGCGTGCAATGGATATTTCCCAACAAAATGCCGAGTGGCATTTTTTGATGGGCTGTGTGCTTTATAAGCGCGGTTATTTTTTGGACGCGCAAAAAATGTTCGACCGTGCTTGCTCCATGGATCCCAACAACGGCGAGTACCGTGCGGCAAGAGAGCGCCTGCACGCGCAGGCATCGACCTACGGTGGTGGATACCGTACTGCAAATTCGTCGGATTGCGGCTGTGATATTTGCTCCAGCCTGATTTGTGCCGATTGCTGTTGCGAGTGCATGGGAGGAGATTTGATCTCCTGCTGTTGATTTTTAAGCTGCGATCAGAAAGGAGAATGCCATGCAAGGACGTATTCGCAAGCAAACCAAATATCTGACCGTCAGTGCCATGCTTTCGGCGCTGGGGGTGGTGTTTTTGATGCTCGGCTCGTTGGTTGAGGTATTGGACATTTCGGTTGCGGTGCTGGCTTCGCTTTTGACGGTTTATGCCGTGATCGAGATGGGCAGAGCATATCCGTGGCTGATCTGGATTGTTACGTCGGTGCTTTCTCTGCTGCTTCTGCCGCAAAAAACACCTGCGCTGTTTTATGCTCTTTTTGCAGGCTTTTATCCAATTCTTAAGGAAAAGCTGGAGCGGATCCCATCCTTTGTCTGTTATCTTCTCAAGCTTGTCGTGTTCCACCTATGTCTTGGTGCCATGGTAGCGGTGATGCTTCTGTTTATTCCCGATGCATTGGAGATGAACGGCATGAAGTGGCTTCCCATAGCCTTGTACCTTGCCGCTTTGGCTTGCTTTGTTTTATATGACTTTGCCCTGACAAAGATCATTACCTATTATTTGATCAGATTGAGAAAACGCTTTGGAATTAAATAACGAACAGACGCACGGATCAAAACGATTCGTGCGTCTGTTTGTTGTGCGGAAGCTTTTCTTTGCAAACTTTTTTTAAAAAGATCAAAAAATCACTTTACAATCCTCCCATCTCATGTTAAAATATATGCAGAATAAAATATGAGAGGATTTTTTATGACCAATCAAGAACGTTTTATGCAGATCTTTCAGGAAAAGATCACCCGTGAGGGTGCCGACAAGCTGTTGGATTTCCTTGTCAAGAGTGATTTTTTCACCGCGCCCGCAAGCACACGCTATCATCTTGCCTGCGAGGGCGGATTGTTACAGCACAGCCTCAACGTTTACGACTGTCTTGTGGATATTCTCAACCGTCCACGGGTCAAGGAGCTTTATAAGATCGAATACAGCGATGAGATCATTGCCATTGCAGGGCTTTTGCACGACGTCTGCAAGGTCAACTTTTACAAGACCTCCTTCCGCAACATCAAGGATGAAACGGGAAAATGGGTCAGCGCGCCCTACTATACCATTGAGGATTCGCTCCCTTACGGTCACGGTGAAAAATCGGTGTACATCGTTTCGGGCTTTATGCGCCTGACGCGTGACGAGGCGTTTGCCATTCGCTATCACATGGGCTTTTCGGGAACCGAGGACACCAACAACGTGGGCAGAGCCTTGGAAATGTTTCCGCTTGCCTACGCCGTTTGCTGTGCCGATATGGAGGCAGCGTTCCTGATGGAGGGTAAGCTGGCGGGAGAATTGAAATGAGCCGCGCACCGTCCATGCTTCGGCGTGCGCTGATTCGCATTGCCTATCTGTTGCCCGCGATCTTTGGTATCGTGATGCTGATCGTCGCTTTGCTACCGCACGTTTTCTTTTTCTACAACGGTGCGGCATACGAAACGCAAAGCATGCTTTCTTTGATGGCAAGCACGTGGGAGGAAAGTCGTGTTATGCTGGACGGCTCGGTCAACGGATCGAGTGCCGCATACTTTTTTTCTCTGATCATGAGCGTTTTTGTGGTGCTTTCGTGGGTTTGCGGTATTCTTTATGCCCTTACCGCTGCGGCATCTGCCGTTTGCAGCTGTATCGCGTTTGCCTATCCTCCTACGCACCCTATTTCCAATCGTACCAAGCGATGGATGCAATTCTTTTGCCCAAACCGCGTGTTGTACGTTCTTTCCAATCTTCTTTTATTGCTTCCTGCGGCGTTTCCGCAGATCCTGCAACATTTCTATCGCACACAGTTTGCATACGATATGAAGCTTTATTTCATCGGTGTCAACGATCTGATCCTTGCCATTGTTTTCGTTGTGGTCAACGTGACATCCTTCCTTGCACTGCTCCCTGCGCAGGCAGACGAGCATATGGATCTGTTCCGCTTGTATAAATCTAAAAAGGATGTAACCGAGGCATGAGACGCGTGATCGTCATCGGCTCCCCGGGGAGCGGAAAAAGCAGATTTTCTCGTGCGTTGCATCAGGCAACGGGATTACCATTGGTGCATTTGGATCTTCTTTATTGGAACGCCGACCAAACCGTGGTGTCAAGATCCGTTTTTTTGGAGCGGTTGCAGGAGGCAGTGTCACAGGATGCGTGGATCATTGACGGAAACTATGCCTCTACAATGGAGATGCGTTTAAAAAACGCCGATACGGTCTTTTGGCTGGATTATCCCACCGAGGTCTGCCTTGCGGGATTGAGGGAGCGCAGAGGAAAGCCACGCCCCGATATGCCGTGGGTGGAGCGTGCCGACGGGGAAGGGGATGCCGAATTTTGGGAGTATGTCAGGCATTTTCGGGAGACCAACCGCCCTGCGATCCTTGCCCTTTTGGCGCGCTATCCCGAAAAAAACGTGATTATTTTTCAAGACCGACAAGAGGCGGATGCTTTTTTGAAAACATTAAGCGGGGACTGACCCCGTCGACCTGCCTGTAAAGGAGTTGGCGCCTTCATTTTGATGAAAAGTTTTGGTCAAGCTTTTTCAAAAGCTTGCGCAGTGGAGGCTGCGAAAGCCTCCTCGCTCTCCGCAGAGAGCGAAATTCCCCTTACGGCGTTCTCTTTTGATAGCTTTTCTCTTGCGCCTCCTTCTTGCAAGAGAAAAGCGGCTAAGGAACCTGCAGCTTCTGACGAACTGCCATTTTGGGAAAGTTTTGGTCAAGCTTTTTCAAAAGCTTGCGAGGTGGAGGGCGCGGAGCCCTCCTCGCTCTCCGCAGAGAGCGAAATTCCCCTTACGGCGTTCTCTTTTGCAAGCTTTTCTCTTGCGCCTCCTTCTTGCAAGAGAAAAGCGGCTAAGGAATTTGCAGTTTCTAACGAACTGCCATTTTGATGAAAAGTTTTGGTCAAGCTTTTTCAAAAGCTTGCGCAGTGGAGGCTGCGGAAGCCTCCTCGCTCTCCGCAGAGAGCGAAACACTCCATTATCTTTTTCTTGTTCGCCTGGAGGATCTTGCAGG
>JAGANE010000112.1 GCA_017624395.1 Clostridia bacterium | reverse complement strand
GATCTTGGCTTTGGAGATCACGTTTACGATGACAGAGGCTGCTGCACGTCCTGCGACAGCTGCCTGCACCTGAATTATGAGACCGTGAAGTCCGTTGACGCAACCTGTACCGAGGAAGGCTACAAGCTTTACAAGTGTACCGTTTGCCACTACGAGTGGACCGAAAATACCGACGTGACGGGTCACAATTATGAAAACGGAGCCTGCACCGTCTGCAAGCAGACACAGCCGAAAACACTGTACATCTATACTACAAGCGGAGAGTTTGGCAGCATTACGCTTACGTACGAGTTTTATGACGACTACACCGTTTACGGTCATGCAGAGAAATATGACGAGACGGGGAATGTGGTCTCTACTCAAAAGGCTTGGGCAAATTGGGATCGTGACGGCGAATATATCCGTTTGATATTTGAGGGTGAGGTTGAAGACACCTTTGGAGTTTCCGAGGACGGTGTCACACTTTACAGAGTGGAAAAGGAGACCGTTGAGCTGCGTTACAGCTATCGCGCAACCACGGCGGACGGTAAGGTTACCTACTTTGAGTTCTACAGCGATTACACCGCAAAGGTGACCGTCTATACGTATCAAGCGGACGGAAATATGGAAGTGACCTCCGAATACGAGACCACGTGGAGAACGGGAAAGAGCGATTCCGAGATCTATATCAATGTGGAAGGCATGGAGCTTGGCTTTACCGCTGATGCTGCAGGCATTCTGACACCTATGGACACGGATACGGACGTAGATCAACCCGATCAGCCCGTTCTGCCCGATCCCGGTGAGGGCGACGGAGAAGCAACGCTCCCCGAGGTGGACTATGACTTTGGCGGCAAGACCGTGACGGTATACGTTCCCGCCCTTTCCACTACCAATAATTGGGATATGCTTGTGGGTGATGACCTCTCCAACGTCATCAATGCCTCTCTTTACGAGCGCCACGCATATACCGAGGAAAAGCTGAACGTTTCGCTGGAGTTTGTGTCCTGCGATGCCTCTACGCTGATGAATCAATTAACCGTATTGATTCAATCTGGTGAATGCGATGCAAGCATTGTATCCTACAACGGCGCTCAGGTGCTGAACGGTGTTGCTAAGAACATGTTTGCCGACCTGCGCGGAGAGAATATTCTGCAATTGGATTCCGCATGGTGGAATGACGATTACAACGCCGCGGCAGGACTTCTCGGTAAGCAATACACTGCGGTCGGTGATATTGGACTTTCGGTGTATGATATGATCTCGGTGATCTACTTCAACCAAGAAATGCTGGAAAACAACTGCCTCGATAACCCTTACGATCTTGTTTTTGATGGCACTTGGACGTTTGAAAAGCTGAGAGAATATACCGAAATGGTTTACAACGATATGAACGAGGACGGAACCGTTGACGTTACCGACAGTCTGGGGCTGATTGGAGCAACCACTCCCGATACCCCAAGGGCGTTCTTGTATGCAACCCCGTGTTCGTTTGTTGAGTACGATGAGAGCGACGGAAGCATTTCGATCTCATGCGAGGAACGCCTGATGGATGTGATGGAAAGAACCGTTGATCTTTGGAACACCCAAGGAGCATACCGAGACAGCATAGAGAACGTCTACAACACAATGTCGGGCGGAAACGCGCTGATGATGATAGACTATCTCAACCGCAGCCACGGAGGGCTTCGCCAGACATATCTTGACGAAACCGTTGAATACGGCATCTTGCCGCTTCCCAAGATGGATGAGGAGCAGGAGAGCTATACCGCAAGCGTGGGCGGTGGTCACAACGTGATCGCTGTTGTTGGTAACACTGCCTCCGATATGGTCTGCGCGGTTTTGGACACCATGGGCAAATACAGCCACGATAAGGTGCTTCCTGTATATCAACAGCAGTTGTTGAAGGGCGGCGCGGACAGTGAGATGGCACAAAAGAGCTTGGAGATTGCAATGGGCAGTGCGCATTGGGATTTTCTGGCGGCTTACGACTCGCTTTTGGGCGGTGCCGTGAATGCGCTTTTGGGAAACCCCTTTGATCAGGGCGGCTCGTTGATGAGCAACTTCCAGATGAACAGAGAGCTAGTCAAGCAAAAGCTGAATGAGATTTTGCCGTTGTTGTACTCCTGATCATTTCAAAAGCAAATCAAAATAACCCTTGGGGGACGTCTTACAGGATGCTTGTAGGGCGTCCCCCTCTTTTACAACATTATGGTGTAATGCCTACACAGGATCGCGAGCAACAAGGCGCTTTATCGGTGTAAAGCAAGTGCAAACGCTTTCAAATCATGCAAAAGTTGCCCTGTTTTTATTCGTTAAATTGCATAAAAATGAAGAGTTTTTAAAAGATTGCCAAAAAAAATAACAATTTCTATTGAAAAAAAGGGGAAATAGTGATATAATAACTTCATCTTACTTTCTAAAAGGCGAAACTGTAATAAAAAGACTTGCAAAGGAGGTGCTGCGCGCGTGCGACCCAACAATAAGTATGCCGTCCAAATGGATTACACGCCTATGTGGGTTCGTGTCGTGATCGGCATTCTGAGCTTTGTTTTTGGCTTGGGCTTCCTTTTAAACGTGTATATCATCGTCAACGGACTTCTCAAGGAGAACGGCTTGCCGTCGGGCTTTGGCATCACCCCCATTGTGGTGGTACCAAATGAGAACGGCGAGGTGATTGACGACATCGTAGCCCCGGGAGATTTTTTGTTGGTGATGGAGAAGGATATTCAAAATTACGAGCGGGGAGACGAGGTTGCCTTTTGTATCAACGGTGTTGTGCTGATCGGTCGCATTTCGGGACAGGATGCCAACGTAGACGACAAACCGACCTACTCGGTGCGCGCCGTGTTTTTGGAGCAATCCTATGCGGCGTCAGCAACCGAAAAGAATCTTCTTGGAACCATTGCCGTAAAAATCCCGATGCTTGGATATTTTGTACTCTTTCTCACCTCTTTTGTAGGACGGTTGATCTTTGTGGGGATCCCGTTCCTTGTTTACCTCATTTTGCTGATTGCCGAGTTTGTTTATCTCAAGCAGACCGAGGAGCACGAGGAGGGAGACCGTGTCAAGGAGCGTGGCGGTGTTTACGTGCGAGCCTTGCGTGACGGCAGGGCGAGATTGACGGCGCCTTGGATCTGGCTGATGACTGCCGCGATGACGTGGGGTGCCATCGGATACGGAACCTCGGAAAAGCGCAGAGACGAGCGCATTGCAAAAAAACACATGGCGGAGATCGCACTGCGTGAGGAGCCGCAAATTCAGCTTCCCAAGCTGGGGACGCAGGAGCTTCCCGTTTGCAGACCCGTGAGAATGCGGGCAAACCGAGCGATCCGCCCCGAGTCTCGCAGACCCGCAAAAGCAATTACTCCCCAAAGACCGCGCAACGTGCAGTGCATTGATTTTGGCGATGAACGTTAAGGCTTGATCGTATGACCTTAGCAGTTTCTCTCTGACCGTGACGGAGAGTTTATATAAATTAACTTTTAAACTTTATTTATGTTTTCATGAAAGGAAAAATGACAATGAAAAGAGTAAGAGTTTTAGCTTTTTTGATTACCGTTTGTATGGCAACCACCTGCCTGCTTGGTGGAACGATTGCACGTTACCAGACCAGCGCAAGCATTGATGATGCCGCTACCGCCGCAAGATGGGGTGTGACCCTGACGGCAGAGGGTTCGCTGTTTGGAAAGAAGTATGCAAACGGATACAATGCGCCCATCGTTTCTGACGATGAGAATGCATTTTCTGTTTTGGCATCTTCTACAATGAATGTCGTAGCCCCCGGAACTAAAGGAAATACAATCAAAATTACGCTGACGGGAACTCCGGAAGTTGATGTGAATGTAGCATTTGATAAGTTTGACATTGAGGATATTTTCCTTGGTGTAAAAAATCAAACGATCATATATGCTGTTATGAAGGAAGTAGCGGTAAGCGATACAAATTTTGATGCAAAAAAGGAATCCTTATATACATCGACAGATGGGCAGAACTATGTAAAGGTTGGGGTGTCAGACACATATCAAAGTACGAACCATTACTACATTGTTCATGATACTGTTGAACTTACAGATAGATACAATCCGATTTTGTATAAAACGAATTATAATTCAGATACCTCTTATGAAACTTTGGATGCTCTGAAAACTGATCTGCAAACCGCATTTGCCGGCACAAATAGCAATAATTACAATGCAGGCTACGATTTGGCACTGTTGCTTGGAAATAGTGGTGTTCTTAACTTGACATGGGAATGGGCATTTAATGAGAGCAATGCTACGTACTCCGCGGCAGATACCATTCTCGGTCAATTGGCGGCTGGTGTTCAAGTTGTCAAGTCAACTGACGCAGGCGTAACATTTGGCGCAACAAATGCAGGTACGGACTATCATACACAGGCGAAATTCGATATTACTATTACTGTTGAACAAATCGACTAATTAAACTTCTACATATTACTGCTTGCCTTTCCCACCTTAATGGTGGGAAAGACACAGTAAAATAAAAAGATCGCTCAAGCACGGAAACTTGAGCGATTTTTTTGCGTTTTTTATCTTATGCGTTCTTTTCTTGTTAAATCTTCACAGCACCAACGGGTCTGATGCGCAGCACCATGCAACGACCCTCGCCAAAGGCGGCGTCCATTGCGGCGCGGAAGGTCTCAACCTCGGAGGTGGGAACAAACGCTTGAATGGTGCCTGCAAATCCACCGCCGTGGACACGCCATGCGGCTTGTTTGCCACCAAGGATATTGTCGGCAAGGCAGAGCGCCAAGGAAAGCCCCTGCTCGGTCAGATTTTTGCAGGTGTAAACATTTTGCAGATAGCAGAAGGACGAGCGTCCCGATGCCAGCACACCGTCAAAAAATCCGTTGATGTCGCCGTTTTGCAATGCCGCCTTTTGTGCGGCAACACGGCGGTTCTCGGCAAAGAAATGGAGCGCACGGGGAATGGCTCTGTCACCAAGGCTCTCGCGCAGGGTGGGAATTGCGGCGATGACGTCTTCTTCGTTCAATTCGCGCAGCACCGTTTTGCCAAGTGCCGCTGCAACTGCTTTCATTTCACGAGGAACCGAGGCATAGTCGTCGGTCAGGTCGGCATGGTTTCCGCCCGTGTTGACAATGCAAAGATTGTAGCCCGCAGCGGTGATGTCAAAGTCCATTTTTTCGATGATGGGGGCCTTGGGATCGGCAAAATCAATGGCAACAATGCCGCCAACCGCGCAGGCAACCTGATCCATCAGCCCGCAGGGTTTTCCAAAAAATACGTTTTCTGCGTACTGTGCCAGCTTTGCAATCTCCACGTTGTCCACCTTGCCGTCGTTGTAGATGTGGCTGAGGATGTTACCGATCATGTCCTCAAACGCGGCAGAGGAGGAGATTCCCGAGCCCTTGAGGACGTTTGAGGTGGTGTAAGCATCAAAGCCGCCAACGGCATAGCCCTCCTTGCAAAAGCCTGCCGCCATGCCCGCGATCAGCTCGTCGGAGTGTCCCTCGGGAGTGGCACGGGGAGCAGTAAAGGTGTTCAGATCAACGACGTCCTCTTTAAAGCCCTCGCTTTTTACGCGAATGATGTTTTCGGTGTTCGGTGCCGCAACCGCAATGATGTCAAGGTCGATCGAGGCGGCGATCACACAGCCGTGGTTGTGGTCGGTGTGGTTGCCCGAAAGCTCACTGCGTCCCGCAACCGAGTAAAGTGCGGCGTCGCGGTCGGTGCCGTAGAGTGCGGCAAAGCGATCCACCGCGGCGGCATAGCGAGCCTTTTGTGCGGCTACCGCTTCGGTGCCATAGATGTAAGCCAGGCGTTCATCAAATTTACCCTCCAAAAGGGCGGTCTTGAGTTCGGTCGTTTTCATAGGTCATGTCCTTTCGCAATCGGATTTTTCTCACTCTTTATTCTATCATAGATTTGTAAAGAAATCAATGGTTTTTTCAAATTTTTAAGCAAAAATCCTACAAAAGGAAAAAGATCAAAGAGCGGTCAGCGTTGCAGAGGCTTGCTCCAAGGCATCCCGATGGCGCTCCAAGGCAAGCACCGAGGGAAACAGCCGCTGTCCTGCTCCCGTGCGGCAGTAATTGGTGATGAGCAGGGCATGTGCCCCTCTGCCCTTGTTGGCGGTAAGATGGAGGGAATAAAAGGAAAGCTCGCGGTCATGCGATAAGATCCGCAAGGGATAGGCGGCAAGAGCGGCATTGGCGCAAACAATCTCGGCAAGCGGGGGAAGTGTGGGAAGCCCATCGGGCAGCAGCATTGCCGCCGAAAAGGCGCGGTTGACACAAAAAGCAAGTGCATGTGCCGCCGAAAGTAATGCTTTTTCATCTTTGTTGCTTGATAAAAACAGCTCGCGCTCCAGATCGGAAAGCTCCGAGAGTGTTTGTCGGTTGATGTCCGAGATCTCACCGACGCAGGAGCGACAGCCATCGCAAACGGCGGCACGCATCAGCTCTGCGGCAGCTTGAGAATGCTCGGCAAGAGAGCGTAGAGCGGTATGGGGATCTATGTTCATAAAAAGCTCCTTTCATAGGAAAATTTTTGCGTTTGGTTCATCATATGCCGCTTTTAATGGGGGTAGAACGGATGGCGTGCACAGTTAGCGGTAAAATGAAATCAGTCACCATGATTTTCGTGGTGGCTTTTTTTATATGCTGAAAGCAAAGAAAAGCCCCGCGCGAAGCGGGGCAAAGATTACGATTCCTTTTGTTTGGTAACAATTAACACTTTTACACGTTCGCATAGTTCTTCGAATTCCGAATTTACCTTAAGTGGATCAAAATCTTTTCCTTGTAAATCTCTTAATATGTTACTCGGATATACGCATTAACATGTGGTTACTCCATTCATATACGTGTGAATAAATATCATTCGTTCTTCAAGCGCATCGG
>JAGANE010000014.1 GCA_017624395.1 Clostridia bacterium | reverse complement strand
GTTGGTGACCGTGCTACGGTTTCCATTACCTATGACGTTGAAACCGTAACGCTGGTTTGCGTTGTCAACTTCTACGACGGTGCAACCAGAACATGGGGACAGACCGTAACCGTTACCAACGGTGAGTACAAGATCAACACAGAAGCAGCTACGACTAACGCCGCTATTGTATTGAATGATACCGACGCGCTTCAAAAGATCACGATGGATGCAGGCAAGAATGCAGGCGTTTACCGTGTGAAGAATCTCTTTATCGACACCGAAGCAGACGTCAACACCAACGGCTTTAAGCTGGTGGGCGTTCAGGATACCGATCCTGCGGCTGAAAAGATCAACGTCCGTTTTGTTGGCGTTGTGGATCAGCCCGAGGATTTCCAAAAGATCGGTATTAAGGTCACCGCTTATCTTGACGGTGTAAAGCACAAGGATTTTGATATCGCTACCACCGAGGTCTACAAGGCTATTACAGGCAGTGCAAACGGTGTCAATTCCACCATTACCGCCGAGGAGCTTGGCGGCGAATATGTCTACGCACTGACCATTAAGGGCGTTCCCGCATCGGGCACGGTGACCTTTGAGGTTACTCCCTATACCGTGGACGTCAACGATAGCAGCAACGTTACCGATTACGCAACCTACGAGGTCGTATATCAGAACGGCGAGTACGTCAGCGGCACCAAGGCTGCCGAGTAGAGGACTCTCGTCAACGTCATGTCTCTCAATTTGCACGGTGCAAACTCCGATGGGCAGAGCATCAAAAATCTGCCCTCGGGGAGCAGCGACACCGTCAATGCCACCATTGCCAATCGCCTGCCCGGCATTGCGGCAATGATCAGAGGAGAGAAGATTGACGTTTTCGGCGTGCAGGAGGCCAGAGAATTGACGGGAACCGCCAATTGGATTACTGCCCTTGACGAGGAGCTGGATGAGTTCAGCCGCGCCGGAGAAGCAAAAATTACAACGCTGAATACAAGTGAGGGAAATTGCATTTACTACCGTACCTCCAAGTACCGTTTGGTGGACGAAAACGCCTGCGGAACCTTTTGGTTGGTAGAGGGTGCGCCTACCTCGGTGACCACCAATGACAACTATAAGGTGGACGGATGTGCAAACGATCGCATTTGCTCATGGGCTCTTTTGGAGTGCATTGCAACGGGCGAGTGCTTCCTGTTTATGAATACGCACCTTGATACGGCGGGCGATGCCGTCACCAATCAACAGGCAACCGTCATTGTCAACGAAATTGCGGATATTCTGTCTGCGTGGAATATGACAAGCGATTGCCCCGTGATTTTGGTGGGTGACATGAACTCCGAATCCACAACCAACACCTACAAGACCTTGACGTCACAGCTGACCGATTCCTGCGTAAAGGTCAACAGCCCTTATGAAAATTACAACACGGGCTATGGCTACAATTACGTAGATCCCAACAATCCTTCGTATCGGATCGACGGTCATCGCATTGACTATATTTTGGTCAGTGACGCTGCAACGGTCATCGCCTATGATATGATCCACGCCGCAACCAATCTTTGCCCTTATAAGGCAGGCAATGGGGATGGATATATCACCGACCACAACGCCGTGATCGCACAGATCGCCATCGGTGACGGCGAGTGATTGGAACAAAAAGCAATCAAAATCAGGGGAAAGCCTCCACAAGGAGGCTTTCCCCTAAAAATATTCTTTGTAAAGCGATTATTCCAACGAGAGCAGGAGCAGTGCGGCGGTTACGACGTGTACACAGTTTGCCATGCGCGGCTGACAGGTATAGGCGTAGACGCGGCTGTTGTTGGGATAATAGACGGTATGCGATGCGGGATCGGAATCCCAAACGGTGTAATAATAGTCGGTTCCGTTCACCTTGCCCTTGGTTGCAATGATCTCGGCTGTGTTGATCAGCACCTGCTTGTCGCTCAATCGCACGCCGTCAAGTGCGAGGGCGTAGCGTACAAAATGCCCGATCATCGATGCATTGGTGCCTTGATCACGGTCGTTGATATAGGTTTTGCTTGTGTCATGTGTTTCGGTTTTGGTGATTGCCTTAACGGTGCGCACGGCAATGTCGCTGTATTTGGTGTCTTGGGTGATCTGATATAAAATTGCCGCGCAGGATGCCATTGCCATATTGCCAAACAATGCGGTATTGCTGGAGTTGACTGCAATGCTTTGAGGATCTCTTGCACCCGTGGGGCCATTCTCGCCGTTTCTGCCGTAATCTACGTAGTAAAGATAATCCACGTAGCTGACCGTGCAATTGCCGTTTGCATCGTAATTTTTGTAGGTCTTGACCTTGTTGCGACACATATTGTTTTCCAGCCACTCAAAAAGATTGCGCGTCGGCTCGTAAAGATCGACCGCAGTGGGATCGCTCGGATTTTTGAGCAGGCAGTATTCCAATGCCGCAACTGCCATCGGCGCGGCGTAGATCGACTTGAAGGGGGCTTCTCCCTCGTTGAGATGGTCGGTGTAATACAAGCCGTCGGTCAGGCTTTTGATGGTTGTTCCGTAATAGCTTTTTTCCTCTCCCGTTCCCCAATGATTGTAGGAGTTGACGATCAGGTCGTGTGCGTATTCCATGGCTTTTTCGTTGCCCGTGGTGCGGTACAGTCCCATAAAGACTAATGTCCCCCATGCCGCATCGTCCTGCGCGTAGTAGCAACCCTCGCCGATGTTTTTATAGCCTCGCAAAATCTGCTCATCGTACGCGCTTGAGGTCAGATATGCCCATTGCTGATTCAGCTTTTGCAGTGCTGCTTCATTCTTTGTGGCATCGTAATAGCTGATGAGTGCAAAGATCGATTGACCCTGCTCCCAGATTGCGACGGCATCGGGGGAGGGCTGTCCCTTGGCGGTACGGATAAAATAGTTGCCCTCGGTATCCCAAAAGACGTTGCAGAGCCGCTCGATTGCCTCGCTTGCATAATCGTTGTAGGTGGAAAGCTTTGTCAGATCAAGGGTTTCCTTGGTCACAGCCTCGGTGATCGGCTCGGTTTCGGGAGACGTGGATTCGGGGGCTTGCGTGGTCAGAGCCTCCTTTTTGCCGCCCTGACAGGACGAAAGCAGCATGAGCATAGAAAGCATCAAACATACCACCCTCCATTTTTTTGATATTTTCATAAAAGCTCCTTTTCAAAAAGGCTTCCGCCAATTGGGAAGCCTTTTGTCATTATCTGTTTGCAAATTTTGCCGCGCCAAGCGCTGCCTCCTCGCGGTTGTCGGAGAGCATTAGCGGCATGCCAAAGGTCTTTTCCATGATCCTGCAAAGCGCGGGATTGACGCGGAGACCGTTGCCCGAACCGATCATCACAGTGACGTCGGTATCCAATAGCCCGCTCATGCTTTGATAAAGCGCGTGTAATTCCTCTGCAATTCCTCGCATAAAGCCGTCCATCATGGAGACGGGATCGAGATTGTTGATGGAAATTCCCGAAATGCTGCCGCGGATCGTGGGATCCGCGCGTGTTCCGTCAAACAGTGTGGAGACGGTCAGCGGCTCCGTGGGAGTGCTTTGCGCGATCAATTTGTCCATAAAAGGGTAGGCGGACGAAATATCGGCACCGCACATGTTTGCCACGGCGCGGAAGAATTTTTCCAGAACTGCGTAGGCGCGACCGCCGCAAAGAGAGCTGCCCACAAGCAGATACTTGCCGCCGATAAAGGGACGGCATTCGATCCCCTCGGGGGTGTCTCCAAGCTTGCCGATGACCGAGACCTGACTTCCCGTGCCGATGTTGACCAGCAGCCTGCCCTCGGTTTCCCCTGCACTGCCAAGAAAGCTTGCCTGATTATCTCCGATGGCGGGATAGACGGGGCAAGTGCCTTTGTAGTATCCGATCGGCTCGGAGCCTGCGGTGACTGTGGGG
>JAGANE010000111.1 GCA_017624395.1 Clostridia bacterium | reverse complement strand
TTGCAGGAAGGAGGCGCAAGAGAAAAGCTTGCAAAAGAGAACGCCGTAAGGGGAGTTTCGCCCTTTGCGAAGGGCGAGGAGGCTTTCGCAGCCTCCACCGTGCAAGCTTTTAAAAAAGCTTGACCAAAACTTTTTTATCAAAGAATGTATTAACCCTTTGTTTCCAGCTCCACGGTTGCCGAGACGATGAACTTTTTCACCGAGTCGATGATCTTTTCGCACTGCGGCTTATTGTCGTAGGACTCACCGATAAAGGCGGGTGCCGATCCGATGTTTTTCAAAACGTAGCGGTAGTTGCCAAACTTGTCGCGGTCAACAAAGAAGTTGCCGACGTATGCCGCACGCTTAAAGGAATCGATGCCGTTGCGGCAGGCAGCCTCGCTTGCATAGTAGCGGCTGGAGTAGAGGATCTGACCGTTGTTGGCGGTGAGGTAGAAGCAGAAGTGCTTGGCATCCTCCTGACAGATCTCAAACTTACCCATCTTTTGTGCCTGTGCCTCGGCGCGCTCCACTGCCTTCCAATCAATGTCATCGGGCGTGCGCTTGCTGTTTCTTGCGGTTTCAAATGCCTCAATGGCTTCCTTGTTGGCAACGTAACGCAGGATCTTTGCGCAGGATGCAAAATTCTTGACAGACTCTACACACTTCTGGCAACGGTCCTTGGTGTCGTAGTTCTCGCCGTAGTATTTATTGGCAAGGATGAAGCGGTAACGGTCGTATTTGTCTACCTTGATCTCAAATTTACCCTCTGCAACCGCCTTTTTAAAGGTTTTAACGCCGTTGAGCGCGCCCAAAAGGGTGGTAAAGCTGGGGCTGTCAAACAGGATCTGTCCGTTGTTTGCGATGAGGTAGAAGTGGAAGCCGTCCACCTCCAGATCAAACTCGTATTTACCCACAGCCTTGGAGTCGCTTCTCAGGATCTCGGCATCAGCCTCGGCAATTGCCTGATCAAAAGCCAAGCGGATATCCTCCTCGGTGGTTGCCATAAAGAAGGGACGCGCGGTGGCGGGAGCGGCAGAAACGTTTGCCGTCTTTTTTGCGGGAGCAGCCTTTGCGGCAGGCTTTGCAGCCGTCTTGGTAGCAGGCTTTGCTGTGGGCTTTGCAGCAGGCTTTGCGGGAGCCTCCTTTGCAGCAGGCTTTGCGGCAACCTTTTTGGTAGCGGGCGCCTTTGCGGGTGCCTTTGCTTCAACCGCGGGCTTGGCCTCGGCGGTGGGAACCTTGACGTTGCGAAGCGAGGGACCTGCGGGAGTTGTTTTCACGGCGGATTGCTCAGCCGCGGAGCCCTCCTTTGCGGCGTCCTTTTTGTCTTTCTTACCCAATTTTTTGAACAGTGCCATGAGAAACCTCCATCATAAAATAAATATAGTAGTTGAATGATTCTATTCACATTTATTTTATCACAGATTTTCCCTTTTGTCAAGGCGTTTTGGTATTTTGAATTTTGGATATTTTGAAAAAAATATGAATTTTTAAAAACAGGGTTGCAAAATGAGAAAAAATCTGTTATAATAATAGAGTAGCGGTGTCAGACCGCAAAACGAGGCCATACCAGCCGGGGAATTAGCGGAGCCCTGAACCTGAAATACGCTACAGCAGGGGTGGACTCCTCCTTTGAGGGATGAGCTTTTACGAATTGAGTCGTGTCTGCTGTGTTGAGAAATGGGTCTTGCGCAATTGGGAATTGTGAACCGTGTCAGGTGGGGGACCAAGCAGCACTAAGCGATCTCCCCAATGTGCCGCGAGGGCGCCTGTTTTGAGCAGGAGATGCGAAGATCGCGTGGGAGCGACTTTCGATTTTGAGGTGTATGGTCTTGTTTTGCGGCTTGGTGCCGCTATCTTTGTTTTGGAGGTGCTGTCATATGAGACTTTCTGTTGATTTGGGGAACGTCCGTAAAAAGCTTGGGCTTTATCCTGCCATTGAATTGATTGCCGCGGCGGGCTTTGATGCTCTGGATTTTTCCTTTTGCGGCTTTGAGGATGCCCCCGAGCTTGCCGATGACGGCTATCTTGAGGAGGCAAAGAGGATCCGAGCCTTTTTGGATCAAAATCACATCGCTTGCAATCAGGCGCACGCGCCCTTTAAATTGACGTGTGACGATCGGTATGACCTGAGTGAAAAAAAGTTTGCCCAAATCGTTCGCGCCATGGAGGTCGCCTCGATATTGGGGGCGGAGAAGATCATTGTTCACGCCGTCAAAATGCCGTTTGAGTGTCTGAATGACCGAGAATATTTTATGCAGCATCAGTACGAATATTTTATGCTGCTCAAGCCCTATTGCCAAAAATTCGGAATTCAGATCGCCATTGAAAACGTTTACCGCACGGATAAAAAAAGAAAGACGTTTAAAGGAGACTTCCAAACTCCCGAGGAGATGTGCCAAATCATAGACAAACTTGGCAGGGAGGATTTTTGCATTTGCATTGACGTAGGACATACGTCGCTTGTGGGATATGAGCCCGAGGAATTTATCGGAAAAATGAAACGCGGCTACGTTGGCGCGCTGCACGTTCACGATACCGATTATCAGGGCGATCGGCATGTACTACCGTACACAAGTCAGCTCAATTGGGAAAAGATTACGGCGGCGTTGAAGGAGATCGGATACGACGGAGATTTTACGTTTGAGATCTTAAGCTTTATATCCCGTTTCCCCAACGAATTGTTGGGAGATACGCTCTGCTTTGCCAACAAGGTGGGGAGACACCTGATATCATTGATAGAGAATTGACGTCAAACGATTGCCACAAGGGAGCGTGTACCTCACACCGTCACAAACCGAGGGATCAACATCATACCTTTTCATCAATTGCGCCTTACTGTCGGGAATTTTGCTCTTGACGGTGGGGCGCAATTCTTTTTAATAAAAACCGATTGTAAGCGATTGGCAGTCATAACTTTTTGTCTTTTAAAAATGAGAGCCCTCATGTGAAAAAGGTCTTGACATCCCAATTAAAAAGATGTATAATAATATTATATATATTATTTTGGGGAGGGAGCATATGCATCAGGCGTTATACCGTAAATGGCGTCCGCAGACCTTTGACGACGTTGGCGGACAGGAGCATATCACGTCGATTTTGCGATATGAGGCAGAGCATCAAAAATTTAGCCATGCCTATCTGTTTTGCGGTTCGCGCGGAACGGGAAAAACGACCTGCGCAAAGATCCTTGCCAAGGTGGTCAACTGCGAGTCCCCCGTGGGGGGCAACCCTTGCGGCAAGTGCGAGGCATGCCGTTTGATCGAGAGCGGCGCGGCAACCGATATTTTGGAAATGGATGCCGCCTCCAACAACGGTGTTGAGGATATTCGTGATATTCGTGATGAGGTCATCTATTCTCCCTCGGGCTTGCGATACCGCGTCTATATCATCGACGAGGTTCATATGCTTTCAATCAGCGCGTTCAACGCACTGCTCAAAACGCTGGAGGAGCCACCCGAGCACGTGGTGTTTATTCTTGCCACCACCGAGTTGCAAAAGCTCCCCGCAACCATCATTTCCCGCTGTCAACGCTTTGACTTTCGCCGTATTTCGGTGGAAACATTGACCTCTCGCCTGTACTTTATCGCAGAGCAGGAGGGCATTGTGCTGCAACCCGATGCCGCAAGAATGCTTGCACGTCTTGCACAGGGCGGCATGAGAGACGCCATCAGCCTGTTGGAGCTTTGCGCGGGCGGAAACCGAGAGGTCACCCCCGAGGTGGTTTCGGAGTCGGTGGGAATGACGGGCAGAGATGCCATGCTGCGCACGGTCAACGCCGTTGCCGATGCCGATTACGATACGTTGTTTGGACAGATCAACGAGGTGGTCAGCTCCTCCAAGGATATTGCGGTCTATTGGCAGGATCTGATCTCGCTCTACCGCGATATGCTGGTGGTCAAGACCACCAAAAATGCATCGTCGTATTTGGATTTGACCGAGCATGAGACCGCACAGCTGCTGGCGGCTGCCGAGCGGTTTCGTAAGGAGACGCTGATCAGCCACTGCAAGCTTTTGGAGGATGCTTATTTTGCAATGCTGAAGGCAAATGCCGTCAAGCGCATCCTTGCCGAAATGACGTTGGTTCGTATGTGCGATGCAGCGCTGGATTCCTCCAATGAGGCAATCCTCTCTCGCGTGGCACAATTGGAGGAGCGTATGCTGACGGGAACGGTGATCCCCAATACCTCCGCCGCAGAGGTCAGCTCCGTACCAAAGGCAGAGCCGCAGGAGACTAAGACGGCAATGCAAAACCAAACACAACAAAGCACAAGCCCCACAATCCAACCTACCCATGTAGCAGTGTCGCAAGCCGCAACAAACGCGGACAAGCGTGTGCTTCGTCCCATCCGCAATTGGATGGAGGTGGTGGAGCGCGTCGGTCGCAGCTCATCCATGGATGCAAGCTTTGTCAAGGAATCCCGTGGGTTTACGCTGGAGAACGGTGCCGTGGTGGTTCGCTTTGAAAAGGACTTTGCAATGACCATGATGGGACGTGACGATTCGCGTGACCGTCTGCGTGCCGCGATCTCAGCGGTTCTCCGCCGCGAGGTGGGCGACCGTATGCTGACCATGGAGGTCGCGGGCAAAAGTGAAGCGCCAAGTGTGATCGACGAGATCCTTGACGCAGGTGAAGATTGATAAAACATTACATTATATAAAAGGAGTTTCAGACATGAAGGCAAACATTCCAAAGGGTATGGGCGGCGGCCCGCAAAATATGCAGGCGATGATCCGTCAGGCGCAAAAGATGCAGGAGGACATGGCGGCAAAGCAGGAGGAGCTGGACGCGCGTGAGTACGACGTTTCGGCAGGCGGTGGCGTTGTCAACGTCAAGATCAATGGCAAAAAGGAGATCCTTTCCATCGATCTTCAGCCCGAGATCGTAGATCCCGACGACATCGAAACGCTTTCGGATATTCTCGTGGCGGCAGTCAATGAGGCGATCAAGCGCGTGGAGGAAACCAACGCTGCCGAGCTGAACAAGATCACGGGGCCGATGAATCTTCCCGGTCTGTTCTGATCTATGGCAGAATATATTGAGTCTCTCCGTCTGCTTGCCGAGCGGTTTGGCAGGCTGGAGGGAGTAGGCAAAAAAACGGCGATGCGGATGGCGTTTTCGGTGCTGGAGCTAGAGCTTGAGGATGCGCAGGCGTTTGCGCAGGCGATCATGGATGCACGCGAGAAGATCCATCTTTGTCCCGTTTGTCAAAACCTGACCGACCGTGAGATCTGTCCGATCTGCTCCGATGAGGAGCGCGATCACGGGGTGATCTGTGTGGTCACCGATGCGCGTACAGTCATGGCGATGGAAAAGGTGCGCGAGTTCCGCGGCGTGTATCACGTCCTCCATGGGCTGATCTCGCCGATGAACGGCATCACGCCCGACAAGCTCAAGATCCGCGAGCTGCTTTCGCGTGTGGGGGAGGGCGAGGTCGAGGAGGTCATCGTTGCCACCAACCCAACGGTGGAGGGCGAGGCGACCGCCATGTATCTTTCCAAGCTGCTCAAGCCGCTGGGCGTGCGTGTCACGCGATTGGCTTACGGCGTTCCCGTGGGAGCGGATCTGGAATATGCCGATGAGATTACATTGTTCCGCGCACTTGAGGGCAGGCGCGACGTGTAAGCTGTTATATAATAATAAGGATGGATTGAGTTCCGTTCGGAGTGGGTGCGTTTTTATGTTTTGGGTTCTCCCGATCGTCAAACGCGCCCTTTTCTTGCCCTTGTTGGTTGTTTGGATAAAATGTCGTGGTTTTTGTCGTTGCGATTTTGGACAAATCTACAAAATGTAAGAAAAATAAGAAAAAAATCAAAAAAGTTCTTGACAAGCAAGAAAAAAAGTGGTAGAATATACAGGCTCACCGCAAGAGCGGAGGGCAAAGAAAGACCGCATCGGACAAGCGGAGAACAAAACTTTTTAAAAAATCCCAAAAAGATTTTAAAAAAGGTATTGACAAAGCGGATGAGATGTGGTATAATAGGAAGGTCGGCACGCGAGAGCGGCTGACTGAAATGATCTTTGAAAATTGAACAACAAGAGAGAAGTACAAAGCGAAAAGCTTGAAACGGATC
>JAGANE010000110.1 GCA_017624395.1 Clostridia bacterium | reverse complement strand
GTCGCCTCAATGAAGCTGGGTGGGAGAGGTGTGATCTCGGTTGCATCAAACATTCTGCCCCGCGCCATGGTGGTGATCTGCAGGCTCTGTACCCGCGGTGATTACCGTGCCGCAGGACAGCGACAGCGTGCGATCCTGCCGCAGATGAAGGCACTTTTCCGTGAGGTCAACCCCATTCCCGTCAAATACGTCGCCTCCCTCAAAGGGCTTTGCGCCGCCGAATATCGCCTGCCACTCTGCCCTCCCGCCCCCGAAACCGCAAAATATTTGCAGGGGATGTTTTATCAATAATAAATCAAAAAACGCCGATAAAGCTCGTTCATTATCGACGTTTTTTGATTTTCTGTTAATCAGCAATAGTCATCTATGCTGTCTCCACCTGTCCATTCCAATCCTCGTTCAAGTGTAAATTGTTTTTCAACACCGTTTTCTGTGAAGAATTTTCCTAAACTTGAATGTAAGTAATACCCATTTTCATAAGTGATTTTCGCGAGTGCAAATGGTTTAACATCCTTTGCATTAATAGTGATAACAACAATAGCTCTATTTTCAACAGGGAAATATTTTACAATTGTTGAAGATCCATATTGATTGACTGAAAACTCAATATTTTCCGACAACCGTTTTAAATAACATTCTATCGGATTACCTTCCACTATGTTAGGACAGCAAACAAATTTACTCGGAGTTTGCCAATTCTTTTGTTTTGCCATTGGTGTTAATGAATCGGTTATATTGACTTGCTCATAAAATCTTTCTTGGGTATTTGAACTTTCCTCAATCCATCTTGATTTTACATCAGGATCTCGCACATTATATATCCAATCTCCAATTTTTCCATTTCCGTTAGATTGTTTTTTCTCGTTTTCAAGCCAATTTTTAAGATTTTGTAAGGCGGCTTTTGATTCGTCCTCAGTTACCGTCCTCATCCAATCATAGTTCGAATTCTTCAAATCCTCTCTATATTTAGAAGGATCTTCTAAAAATTCAAATATACTAACACCCGTTAAGTATTCTATTTTTTTACGAGTAATTGGATTAGACACTGCATTTTCAAATCTTGTTGTCCATCTCAAATTGCTAGGTCTATTGTTCTGTCTGTTTGTATCAATATGATCCACAATATGGTCCATGGTTGGTGGTTCTCCATGAAATGCCCAAGCTACAATACGATGAACACGAATCGATGCAATTTCTAGATATCCTGTTTTGCTATTTAACTTCCCAAAAGTCCACTCATTATCAAGTTTTCTTGCCTTTTGATTCAGACGAGATTTCCTTAATACCGCACCGTTATCTCTAACCAAATATTCTTCATCATTGTAGACACAAGATTTTTCTTCTCTATAATCATTAATGTTAACCATTCCTGCTCTCCTTTCAATCATTACAAACGATATGATCAATGCTAACGCCAAAATATTTTGAAAGGAGTTTAAGGGTAGAAATATCTGGTTCTCGCGTTTCATTCTCATAATGAATATATGCATTTATGGAATATCCAATCGCAGATGCGACCTGAATCCGAGAAACGCCTTTATTTAATCTCAATTCTTTAAGTCTTATCATTTTCCACCTCACCTAAATACAGCCATACCAATTCATATGCAGCTTTTTTCTTTGCTTGTTTTTTGGAAGTATCGATTACAGAGAATCCTTGTTTCAAGCTTTCAAGATAACAGGAACATTCCCAAATCGAATTTCCGTTTTCATCATGCGTTTCTAAAAAATTATATTGAGGTTCACTAACATATCCTTTTTGATACAATTCTTGAAGCTGGTTGATTGCTCGATCAATATCCGGTTCACCTATTTCATCTCGCCAAGTAAACAATAAATTGTTCTTTTTCAAATGTTGATATGCCTTTTTGCAAGCTTCAATTTTTGCATCTTTTTGGGTATCCCCCAATGCTTTAAAAGAATCGAAAGGACCGACGAATAAATCACACTGATAATTGGCACTTTTTTCTCCCAAATTATAATCTTGTAGTAAAGAAAATGTCCTTACACCATTTGTAACAATATACTTTGGAAGTTGACCGTATTTCTTTTGATTCCAATGCTGAACTAATTGAACGTAATCAATTTCCTCTCCAAAGCCGTTTTCAAAATAGAATTTCGGATTCAACATACGATCTACCACTTTTGTAAGTGCATCAATGTTCCAATCCGAATCAATGGCTACTGCACCAATGATCGCCTCAAAAAGATCCTCTTGTACTGATTCTTGTTCCCATACTTTCGTTTCAATATCCCCTTTTCCCATTATCAGCCGATATTGAAAATCGAGCGCTCTAATCTTACTTGCCAGCATTTCGCCACATACAAGTTTTTTCTTGATTTCGGTAAGAGTTCCTTCAGTCTTATTCGAAGCATAAAGATTTCCTTCGCCCACATGACCGTAATACCCGCTCATTTTTTTCATAATGATAAAATCCAATACCTTATCACCATAAAATTCGAGCACCTCGTTGTGTAATGCGTTTTTATTTTCTTCCGAGTAAGATTTCCTTGTAAACGCCTGACAAAGCAATCCACGTTTTTTAAATGTATATCCAATATTAAATTGGATATATTCCAAATTTGTCATTTCCATAAAAAATGACCTCCTTATAGTAATTTCTACAAGAAGGTATAGTTATAGCCCGACAAAGCCCACGTATCCCGTGCGCCTCCATCGGGCACAAATAAATAAAATGTTTTACATAAATCACTTGCATTTGAAAGAGACAACTTGCATCATCAAAATCAAACATTCTTGTTTTATGTCCGACAGTTTAAGTATTTGTACCATCTTCTTGCAATTATATTATAGCACGCCCATAGGTATTTGTCAATATGGTTTATAAAAAACTCTGTCACATTCAAAAAGATCCGTTTTCTCCATGGAGATTCCGGATCTTTTTTGACTCAATTTTTCTCTTATAAAATCGGCTGTCCGTTGATCTGCAGCTTGAACTGCAACGACAGACGCTCGGCTGCCTTACGGCAAAGGATCATACGGTCAAGAAAGATTTCAAAATAATCCATTACGGTGCCGTATTGCGTATCGATGGTCAGGGAAAGCAGCAGCTCGGTGCGGTCGGGGTTGATCTCCAAGGTTGACCGTGTGACCGAAAAATTGACGCGGTCGTGAATATCAAAGGTGGAAACGTCATGATTGCGCACGCGACTGCGTCGGACATCGGATTTATCCCCCAAGATCAGTGCCGCCGCAAGCGCACTGACGGGAACGCCCGTCCCTTCATCATGATTTCCAATGGAGGTAATGACCGTGGCAATGTCGGCAGGGGCAAAATCCAGCTTTTCCAATAACCGAAACGCCATCATGGCACCGCTTTGCGAATGGTCGATGCGATTGACAAGATTGCCGATGTCGTGCAGATACGCTGCAATCTGTCCCAGCTCCACCTCATGCTCCGAGTATCCCATGGTGGCAAGCAGATAGCGAACGGTATCTGCCACTCTGCAAACGTGCGCAAAGCTATGCTCGGTGTAGCCCAGTGCCTCCAAGGATTCATCGGCGCGGACAATATAGGTCTTGATCTCCTCGTTCTGTTTGAGTTCCTTATAGGTCATCATTGCACAATCCTATCCTTTTTCGTATTCCTCTTTAGTATATATCATTCCCGTAAACGCTGTTTGGAATTTTTGTAAATTCGTTGTAAAATCATTTTTTTCTTTTTCAAAAAGGTGGCACAGCATGGCACAAAGTGGCACACTTGGCACAAATTTTAATGGTAAAATCTTGTTGCACGGAGCAAAAAGGAGGTGATGACATTGGTGTAAACAAAATTGCCGAAGCGGGAAGGGATTGTACCCTCTTGCGTGCGGCGAAGGACGGAACGCTTTCCAAAAAGCTGAAAAAATATCTGCGAGACTGCCGTCCGCCCGAGGATGCCGATCCCAAAAAGGAACCGGGAAGGCTACCGACATTGGCAGGCTTTTGCGGCTCTCTCGGCTGTGGGATCGGTGCGGCGGCAGAGCTGAAGCAGGCATTTCCCGATCTGTTTGACTACGTGGCGGCAGTATTGGAGGATGAAGCGCTCAACTCAGGGCGCTCCCCCGCCCTCCTCAACGCCTACCTCAAGGAGCGTCTCGGCTATGGAGACAAGCCCGAAAAGGAAAATGACGGAGACGGGATCCAGCTGGTCTTTGCGCACGATATTTTGGAGGACGGAGAATGACGGCATCTGCAAAATTGTGCATCAAGGGCACTCCCAACGAAAAGCAAAAGCAGTTTTTTGCATCACGTGCCAGATACACGGCATACGGCGGTGCAAGAGGCGGGGGAAAATCCTGGGCATTGCGCCGTAAGCTGATCGGGCTTTGCTTGCGCTATGCGGGGATCCGCTGTCTTTTGGTCCGTCGTTCCTATGCAGAATTGAAGGCGAACCACGTGCGCCCTCTGCTTTCCGAGCTTGGGGCGGCAATCACCTATCGGGAAAGTGAAAAATGTCTCTATCTTTCCAACGGCAGCACCATCGCATTAGGCTACTGTGCCTCGGTGCGGGATTGCCTGCGCTATCAGGGACAGGAATACGACGTCATTGCCATCGACGAGGCAACGCAGCTGAGCGAATATCAGTTTTCCATTTTTAAGGCCTGTCTGCGCGGTGTCGGTGACGTTCCGAGAAGAATGTACCTGACCTGCAACCCCGGCGGGATTGGACATGCATGGGTCAAGCGGCTGTTTGTCGATCGAAAATTTGAAGCCGACGAGCGTGCGGAGGATTACCTTTTTATTCCCGCGCAGGTCTACGACAATCCCGTCCTGATGCAAGCCGATCCCGACTACGTGCGGCAATTGGAAAGCCTGCCCAAAAAGCTGAGGGATGCCTGGCTGCTTGGGCGATGGGACGTTTTTGAGGGACAGTTCTTTCCCGAATTCCGTCGGGACGTCCATATTCTTCCCGCACACGTCATCCCCACAAGACTGCGAAAATTTGCTGCATTTGACTACGGCTTGGATATGCTTGCCGCCCTGCTTCTCGGCGCGGACGAAAGAGGAAATCTTTACGTTCTGCGAGAGATCTGTCTGCCGGATCTGACGTTGGGTGAGGCGGGAGAAGCGGTTGCCGCGCTTTGCCGCGATGCCGACGTGGAATACGCGGTGGCGTCTCCCGACCTTTGGAATCGCCGTCAGGACACGGGAAAAAGCGGATTTGAGATCCTACAAGGTGTACGTGGAGTGCCGCCGATGTGCGCGGCTGACAACCGCAGGATCCCCGGTTGGCGGATCCTGCGCGAGTACCTCAGCGAGGAAGGGAATTCCCCAAGCCTGCGTATTGCAGAGGGCTGCACGATGCTGATCGAGTCTCTCCCCGCCCTGCTTTGCGATGCCGCACGCCCCGAGGATGCCGCGGACGAGCCGCACGTCTTTACCCATGCCCCCGAGGCATTGCGCTACGCGGTAATGAGCCGTTTTGCGGCTTGGTCGGAAAAGGAGATCCCCGACCGTAATTTTCGATTTCAAAATACCAAGCGTCGGTTTCCGTAAAGTAAAAGCTCCGTGCCGTGAAGCCGACCGAAAGGAGTCCATGAATGTCAAAAATCAAACTCAAATCCGCCGATGCCCAACAAGTTTTGGAAGACTTTGCGGGACTTGGCGGCAGCAACGCGCTTTGCGGAAGTGCGGCAATCGAGATGCGCAACTTCCGTTTGCTGAGCGACGGAACGCTGGAAAAGCGTTGCGGCTGGCAACCGACAGCGGCATTTTACGGTGAGGTGCGCGGCGTTTGGCAGGGCACGCTGGGGAGTGCCGCTCTGACCGTGATCGCAGCCGAATGCTCGGTCTACCGTATGGAGGACGGAACGCCCGTAAAGGTGGGAGCATTGAACGACTCGGTGGGGCGAGTCAGCTTTGTCAAATATCGGGAGCGCCTCTATCTTTTGGACGGAGATTGCATCTACGTATTGGACAATGCCGCGGCAAGCTTTCGACAAGCCATCGGCTACGCACCGCTGTACGGTCACAATTGGCATCCCACCGACGGCGGAGAGGTCAACGAGCCGCTCAATCTCCTCTCCACCCGCCTGCGCGTCCACTACTTCAACACCACGGGAAGCACGGTCTTTCATCTGCCCTATTACGCAGCACAGATCGACTGCGTCCGCGTGGACAATTCCAAAATCACCGACTTTGGATTTTCTCCCGGCTCCAACAAGGTAACAGTCCATCAGTCGGGTGCCTACGTGGAGATCGCCTTTACCATGGCGTATGCGCCTGCTCTGCGGGAAAAGCTTCTCTACTGTACTCGCGCACTCTGCGAGCTTACGGAAGCACGCGAGTGCCTGCTGCTTTACGGCGGCAAGGCACGCAACAAGCTGTTTTCCGCCTCCACGGTAGATGACAATCAGCTGAACTACTGCAAGGTCTCCTACCTTGACGCCGATCCGCTCTATTTCAAGGCATCAAACGTTTTGACCGTGGGCGCAGAGGATGCTCCCGTCACCTCGCTTTGCCGTCAGCACGGACGGATTCTTGCCTTTTGCGCCCTGGGTGCCGCCTCGATCTCCTTTGAAAAGGAGGGGGACGGTGTGGAATGCTACCCCATTTTGCGCGGCGTTGGCTGTACCGCTCCCTTGGAGCTTTCCCTGAACGGAGATCCCGTAATCGTCAATGCGGGAGGAATTTTTAAGCTTTCCTCTCCTGTGTCAGCTCCCGATGAATTTCAATTGACATGTCTGACGGACGAGGTATCGGGCATGCTTTTCAACGGATTTTTACAAAATGCCGTCGCCTTCTCCGACGTGCGCCACGGCGAGCTTTGGTTTCGTGATCCCAACGACGTATCAGGGCTTGTGTGGGTCTACAACGTCCCCCGCAAATGCTGGTACACCTTTGACGGGATCAACGCATCCTTCTTTTTGGAGCTGAACGGCTGTATCGGCTTTGCCTTTTACGATAGCGTTTGTCTGTTTGACGAGATCTATCGCTGTGACGGTGCCGAGCCGTTTGAGGCGGTATGGCAAAGCAGCTTTTTGGCAATCTCCTCTCCCGAGGACGTCAAGCGCGCGCTCCGTGTCACCCTGGTTTGTGAAAACACCGAAGCGGCAAGCCTTACACTGACCACCGAAAAGCGCTCGCGTACCCTGACGCCGGATGCTACCCGACACAACTGTCCCGACGTATGCGAGCTTCGTCCCTCGCTTGGACGGTTTCGCCTGCTACGCATCACGCTTCGTGATGCGGGAGAGAGCCGTTCACACTATTACCGACTTGCGATCTACGCAAATCTTTAAATGAAAGGAGTTCTATGAAGAATAATTTCACTTTGGCGTGGCAGCTCTATGAAGCGGGAAAGGACTATAAGCGACGCATCGGACTGTACGAGACCGTGCGAAGAAACGAGCGCTTTTACCGCGGCGACCATTGGCACGGAACCGAAAGCGACCTGCCGCGCCCCGTATTCAATCTGATCCGAAGGATCACCGACTATCTGGTGTGCAGTGTGATGCCCGGAGATCTTTCGATCCGTTACAGCGACGACAGACTCCCCTATCTGGAAAATGCTGCGCAACGTGAGCGTGTGGTAGAGGGGCTTTCGATCCTTGACCGCAACGCCTCCTACCGTTGGAAACGGAGCAATTTGCGGGCGCTCTCCCACAAGGCGCTTCTCAATGCGGCAATTTCGGGAGACGGCGTCTTTTACTGCTGGTGGGATGCACACGCCAAAAACGGACAGCCCTATGCCGGGGAGATCCGCACCGATCTTTTGGACAACACCGATCTGTTTGTTGCCGACGTCAACAGCTCCGACCTGCAAGCACAGGATTACATCCTGCTCTCGGGCAGAGCCACCGTGGAAAGCCTGCGACGTGAAGCAATTGCAAACGGCATGAGCGAGCGTGATGCCGCCTCCATCGTTGGAGACAGCGAAAAGGAAGGAACGTACGCGGGAGATCTTGCCGCCTACGAGCTTGACGGCGCGCAAAAGGCGACCTATCTGATCCGCTTCTTCCGTGAGAACGGTGAGGTCGTATTTGAAAAATCCACCAAAACACGGCTTTTGCGCCGCGTTCACACGGGGCTGACGCTCTACCCCGTTGCCTATTTTCATTGGTATCCCGCCAAGGGCTGCTTCCATGGAAACGCCCCCGTTGGGGATATGATCGACAACCAAAAATACATCAACACCGCCTATGCCATGGTCATGAAGCACATGTACGATACGGCGTTTTCCAAGATCGTGTACGACAAATCGCGAATCCCCGAATGGTCCAACGAGGTGGGCGAGGCGATTGCCGCCGTGGGCGGAGGAAACGTTGCCGATGCGGTCTCGGTGGTGGGCGTTGGAAAATTGCAGGCTGGCTATCTTGATCTGGTCACCAACGTCATTGAGACCACCAAGAGCATGATGGGAGCAACCGAATCGGCGTTGGGTGACGAGGACGCCGTGAATACCAGCGCGATCCTTGCCCTGCAGCAGGCATCTCAATTGGCGCTTCGTCAGGTCTCGTCCGAGTTCTGCCGTTGCATCGGCGAGCTTGCCTCGATCTGGGCAGATATGCTTTGCGCCTATTGCCCCGACGGACGCCTGCTCCCCATGGAGGAGGGCGACAGCGTGATCGCACGCTCCCCCGATTACCGACTTTTGAGACAGGAGCTGCTCCGCGCCACTGCAACCGTAACGCCGATCGACGTCTACACGCCATCGGCAACCGTGACGCTGTTGGACAAGCTTTTGTCGGGCGGACACATCAGTGCCGCGCAGTACGTAGAGCTGTTGCCCGAGGGGGCACTGACCGACCGCGCGACGCTTCTTGAAAAAATTCAAATGAAAGGAACCGTAAAGAATGAATGATAAAGAGATTACAGACCTTAAAGATCCGACGGATCCAATGGGGAGCGATCCGATACCGCCGACAGATCCGTCTGCGGGAGAGGCGCAGGAAGAGCCCCAAGGAAATCCTGCACCGACTATTGCCGAAGATCAAGGC
>JAGANE010000109.1 GCA_017624395.1 Clostridia bacterium | reverse complement strand
TGGGATGCTGACCGCTCCTACCCTATCGAGGAGCAGGCAAGGCGTTTTAAGGAAAACGGCTTTGACGCCACCTTTATTGACCTTGAGGATGAGCGATTGGGAGAAATCCTATCGATTTTAAAAAAATATGATATCGTATGCGAAAACTGTCACGCTCCGTTTAACGGGATCAATGATATGTGGAAAGCGGGGGAGGCAGGCGAACGGATGCTTCAAAGACTTTTGAATTGCGTGGACGATTGCGCTCACCACGGGATTCCCACACTGATCGTGCATCTTTCCTCGGGACAGTACCCGCCAAGGATCAACGATGTTGGCATTGGTCGTTACGATCGCTTGATGCAGTATGCCACCGAAAAGGGCGTTGTGATTGCTTATGAAAACATTCGACGTCTTGACAACGTGGCATTTGCCATGGAGAACTATCCGCAGGCAGGTTTTTGCTGGGATGTTGGGCATGAGGCGTGCTACATGAATGGCATGGAATTTATGCCCTTATTTGGAAAGCGATTGGCGGCAATTCATTTGCATGACAATACAGGAATCTATGACGAAGATCTTCATCGCTTGCCTTACGATGGCGTAATTGATATGGATCGAGCCGCCATGCATCTCGCAGATAGCAACTACGGTGGCGCGTTGATGTTGGAGGTTACAAGAAGGACAGCGGGAATTGAATCATTAGATGATTTTTATCCCAAAGCTTATGCCGCTGCCAAACGCTTTGCCGAAAGAGTAGAATTCTATCGAAGCGGTAAGGAAAAATGAATCAAATTGTTTTGATTGTATCTCAGATCATTGGGTTCCTTGCCGTAGCAAGCTTTTTGCTCAGCTATCAGCTGAAAAAAAGAAAGAATATCATTTTTTGCAACGTCATATCAAGATGCCTATATATCCTGCAATATGTTCTTCTTGGTGCGTTTGAGGGAGCGGTGCTGGATGTGTTAGGGGCAATTTCTTCGGTGATTGCCGCAAAAAAGAATTTGCCTTTGATCAAGAAACATACAAAGTTTTTTGTAGTATGCATGGATTTGATCATTGTTGTCGCGGGATTGTTGCTTTACGTCAATCCGTTCAGCTTATTGCCAATTGCGGGCGTTTTGCTTCACACCACGGCATTTTGGATCAACGATGAAAAGATCATTCGCAGGGTGTCGCTTTTGGGCTCTCCCTTTTGGATGATTTACAATTTTTCCTGCCTTGCCTATGGCTCGGCGGTGGGAGATTTTTTGACAATGGTATCCATTGTCATTGCAATGATCAAGTACAGAAATCCGAAGGATCATTCCGAAAAAACTGTGGAGGTTGAGAAACATGTTTGATTTTCATATGCACAGCAGAGTGTCCTTTGATTCAAAGGGCGATCCTGCCAACATGGTTCGTGTGGCAGAAGAACGCGGCTTGCGTGAGATCTGTTTTACCGATCATTATGACTACAATTCCGAGCCGTCGGTCGATCCCGATCTGTTCACAGTAGAGGATTACGCACGGGAATATGATGGATTAACTTCCAACAAACTCTTGATCCGTCGCGGTGTCGAGTTTGGATTGACTACATGGAATCAAAAGGAATTGGAATGGCTTTTGTCGCAGCGACAATTTGATTTTGTGATTGGTTCTATCCATTATGCGGGTGGCTTTGATCCTTACTATCCCGGCTATTGGAATGGTAAAACATTGAAAGAGGCATTTGAATTATATTTAGAGCAATCCCTTGCGTGTGTACGTGTGCATGAGAATTACGATGTATTGGGACATTTAAACTACGTTTGCAAATCAGAGCATAATCCTTCTCATATGCCTTTGCGCTATGAGGATTATTCCGATATTTGCGATGAGATCATGAAAACCGTGATCGCCAAGGGGAAGGGAATGGAGATCAACACCAGTGGTGTGGATCGGGTTGGTGATTTTCTTCCGTCAAAGACCTTTTTGAAACGCTTCAAGGCACTTGGCGGAGAGATCGTTACTGTAGGCTCCGATGCCCACGATCCAAGCAGAGTCGGGCAATACACTGCCGAGGCGTTGGAAATCTTAAAGGACATCTTTGGATACGTATGCACGTTTGAAAACAGAAAGCCTCTTTTTCACAAGCTATAAAAACACTCGATTTTCAGAGAGGAGTATCTTGATGAAGCAGATTCCTGAAAGCTTTCAAACAACGCCTATCGTGTATGCGGTAGGAAGGAATTATCAAATTATGGTTCCCGTTACGAAAGAAACCTTAATGTGGGCAGAGATTGGAGGAAAATGCTATTACGATGACGTCAACGGCATTATGCGCTCCAACTGTACCACACATCGCATGACCGTTCCGATGGAAGCGATGGATGCCGTAGGCGAATATAAAATTTGTTATCGCATTGTAAAAGAGCGCAAGCCTTATTTTTCTGAGGTTGGTGAGGCGGAGAAATTTGCTTCTCCCTTTTATCC
>JAGANE010000108.1 GCA_017624395.1 Clostridia bacterium | reverse complement strand
CCATAAAGAGATAATTGGCACCCGGGCCTATGATCCGATTGGCAAAAAAGGCAACGACGGCAAGCACCGACAACGCTGCGTAGGATTTGATTGCCGATTTTACCGTGGGGCGCATTTTGTGGACAAAGATCATATAAAAAACGGCGATATATCCCATGGTATGCTCGATCCAGAATTGATAATAGCGGAAGCGCGTGGGACCCGTAAACGTAATGACGGTAGGGGTGATGAGCGCAAATATGCTGCCCGAAAAGAGCCAGAAGTAAACGATGTCAAACAGTGTTTGCGATTTTCCGATCACCATATAGCTGCCAAACACGATCGCCCAGCCACAAACGGTGATGGGCAGGTGATCGACGGGATTGGGCTGTAGAGAGGGAACGCCGATCAGACGCCAATAATAGGACATTTCCGAAATGATCATGATAAACGCCAACGCGTAGCGAAGCTTTTCCTCGTGTCGGCTGTTGCGGATCTGCTCACGAAAACGGTAGATCAGGAGGATGAGGGCGATCATCAAGAGAATTGGGGCAAGGTGCGCAAGGGTAAAATCCGAAAATTCCGTTTCGGTTCCCTGTCCAAAAAAGTAGCCAAAGAAGCTTTTCATCAGCGGTCTCCTTACTGTCAAAGATTTTATCGAGGCGGTGTTTTGTACGGGAACTGGTAGACGTACTGTTACCAATGTCATTTAGTTAAGAAAACAGATCTCTCCCTCAGTCACCTTCGGTGACAGATCCCTCCTCAGAGGGCGCCAATGAAGCCTCCCCTTTGGGGGCGGTGGCACGCAACAGCGTGACGGAGAGGGCTTTTTGACAGAATTACCCTCTCAGTCGCCTCACGGCGCCAGCTCTCCCTCGGGGAGAGCCTTTCATAATTTCTTAACCGGATAACATTGGTGCTGTTACGGGTTTATTATAGCATATAAGGGAGTGGTTGTCAATCTTTTTTCAACAAAATACGCATACGTGATGAGAAAATCACAAAAGGGATCAAAAAAGGGATTTTTTATTTTTTCATTGACAGCTTTTTGTTTTGGTGGTATAATATTGATATAAGTTCGCAATTGCGAATGATCGGAGTGTTTGCGTGCCGATCAAAATGAGAGGGGAGAGCGACTATGAATTATATTACCGTCAGAGATGCCGCCCAAAAATGGGGCGTCAGCCTTCGCCGCGTCCAGCTTTTGTGCAACGACGGGCGCATCAAGGGGGCATATCGCTTTGGTAAGTCTTGGATGATTCCCGAAACTGCCGTGCAGCCAAATGCGAGAAGAAAAAATGAAGCACCCAAGCTTCCCCTGCCGCGAAAAAGTCCGTTTTTGGATATGACAAATCTTTACAACCGCCCAGGTACGGCGGAGGAATGTATCGAAATGCTGATCAATCACCCAGAGGCACACGCGCTTTTGGAGGCGCAGATCGCCTACCGACGCGGCGAGATCGACAAGGTGTACGGATTTGCAAGATATTTTCTTTCCTCGCGGTCGGGCTTTTACGCCATTTTGGGCGGTGGAATTCTCTTGGCGCTTTGTGCCATCTGGCGCGGAGATATTTATCTTTGGAATGAGGCAAAGAGACATATCTTTCAGGCGCCGCACGATACACCCGAGGAGCGTGAGATCATCTCACTCACGCTGGCGATCATAGATAGCTCGATCTACGATAACAAGGATTTTCCCGAGTGGTTTATCTCGGGGAATTTTGAAGCTCTGCCTCCCGATGCCCACCCTGCGGCAAAGGTATATTACATCAAGTATTTGTACATGGCGGCATTTGCCGTTGCCTCCAAGCAATTTAAATTGGAGGGCGTGGAGGGCCTTGCTTTGATGCGCATCATTCCAAATACCATTGAGCCGCTGATCACGCAGGCGGTGGTTGACCGCACCGTGATTCCCGAAATCTTTTTGCGGATGTCCTGTGCCGTGGCATATCACAATTCGGGTCAGCACGAAAAGGCAGTAAAGCATATCGACCGTGCGTTGGAGCTTGCCTTGCCCGATCGACTTTACGGGCTGCTTGCCGAGTATATCCGTCACTTTGGCGGCTTGCTGGAGGAGCGGATCGCGCTCAAGGATGAGGAGGCGGTTCGTCGGGTGAGCGAGCTTTACGATGAGTACAAGCCGGGTTGGGCGAGGCTTTCAGGCATTGTGCGCAATAAGCAGATCGCCGTCAATCTTTCACAGCGTGAGCATGAGTGTGCCAAGCTGACGGCGTTTGGCTTTAAGCCCAAGGAGATTGCAAGCATGATGTATCTTTCCGAGTCCACCGTGCGCTTTACGCTGGCAAAGATAGAGGATAAGACGGGAATTTACGATCACAACGATTTTCATACCTTTCTTTAATTTGCTAAAGTTCGCAATTGCGAACTTTATGGAGACGTTGAGAGGCTTTATAAGTTCGCGATCGCGAACCTTCTTAAAAATCTATTTTTAAAAAAATCAATTAAAAAAAACGCGAGAACGACCCCCAAAACGTCGTTTTTGCGTTTTTTTGATCCTCTTTTAGGGTGGCGGCATTACAAAAAGCTTTTTAAAAATTGCGATTTTTGGGGGATAATTTCGTAAAAAAATTGCGAAAAAAACATTTCTTTCTCCGTTTTCAAAATACAAAAAAGATGGTATAATTTTCATACAACCCCAAAGAGGGCTTTTTAAGCTGCGCCACACAAAAAAATGATTTTCATAATACTATGATCATGGAGGAAGAAATATGAAACGCTTTTTGATTTTACTGCTGATGCTTGCGGTGGCTCTGCCGACCTTGGCGGGCTGCTCAACCGCACCGAATACTTCGGGGATCGTCTCGGACGGTGCTGCAACTGAAAAATACGGATCGGACAATTGGTACGATCCCAATGACAAGTACGATCCCAATGACAAGTACGATCCCAATGACAAGTACGATCCCGATGATCCGTATGGCTCGGACGATCAAAAGCCAACGGTGGGGATTTCATCAATTCCCGAGGGGCTGACGGGAACCGACGTGGCAATGCTTTTGCTGGCGGAGCAGCGTCTCAGCACGCATCTGATCAATACGGAGGACGATATTTTTGATGAGGGCGAGGAGGTCTATCTCAACCTTGCCCAAAAAACAAAGCAAAGCATCAACGCCATGCGCGCGGAGGCTTCACCCATCCGCTTTTTCTCTGACGGCGAGACTATGAATGATGCTTCCGATACTCTGCTTGCTTCACAGACCGCGTCCGCGGATACGCAGCCGCTGTCGGTGTACACGGGAGAGGGTGTCACCTACGATCAGGTTGCCGAGTTCTGCCGCTCCTATGAGATGTTTGCGGAAAGCGCAAGGATCATCATTGAAAATGCCGAGTCGGGTGCCCAAATGATCGATTTTGTCAAAAAGTACGTGCGTGTGGTGGATACGTGGGTGCGGTATCCCGGAAGCAACGAGGAGCTTTATCTGCACGTGGAGGAAAATTCCGAAACGATCTATCAAAGAAGCGAGTATGCGATCAAAATTTGCCACCGATACAAAAATGAGAAGGGGCAAAACGTTTACGAGCTGTATATCAAAAACAGAGACATTGACTTTCTCACCCGTTCCGTTTACATCAGCGGTGAAAAATATGAGATCACGCGCCGTATGGAGGGCGAGCGGTACGATACTCTGGTTGCCGAAAACACCAAGGGATATTGGGAGATCTTTACCAACATCAGTGATTTTCGTTGGAAAGAGACCGGACCCGGAATGCACTCTCCCGCGCTGTTTGTGATGAAGGAAGACATTTGTTACGGCATCAGCTATATGTATGAGGGCGGCGACGGCATTGGTATTGCTTTGGCAAACGAGACGAGAAGCTCGGATATCATCAATTACACTTCCGATTACGACAGATACATTTTTGATCTGAATATGGGTGCCTTTGACGGTGTTCAAAGCGTGACGAGCTATGACGGAAATCTTGGAAAAATTCTTTTGAAAAACGGAACCGAGCTTGCAATTCTTGAAATGTATCGGGACGGAGAGCTATGGTCTTCTTCCGAAGGTGGAACCCCCGATTTGATGATCAATCATCTGATCGTGGCGGATACTGCATGGGGCGTGGAGTCAATGCTGATGCTCAATCTTTACGCAACGTCCGAGGAGGAGGCACAAGGTCTGCTCAAGGAGTATCTTGCTCGGTGGGGCTTGACGCCCAAATTTGCATCTCTTGACAAAATCTTTGCCGAATTGGCGCGCGCTGACCTTGAGGCGGGCGTGATCATTCAGCATCACAAGTGGCACGGCAGCGGAATCATCGGTGAGGAAGCGCTGGATCAGGGCTTGGCGGTCGAAATGTCTCTGTTTGAAAAAATGGAAGGCATGTACGAGGCTGTCAAGGATGCCGAAACGGTAGACGTCAGCGACAGAGAGGCGTATGAATTGCTGGTTCAATTCTCCAAAATCTCCCAAAGTCTTGCCGAGGGCGTGCAGGTTTTGGGGCGCGAGGTCGGTTTTTCCAAGCTGATGCTGACGACCGACGAAACACTTCTTTTGATTGAGGGAGGAGCTTATGCGGTGTTCTTTGGATTTTGCAATCTGGAGAATGGAGAACTGATCCACTATGATCTGGAGGGGCGTACTACCGCAACCTACAACGGCGGCAACAGCTTTAGCGCGGAGCTTGGAGAGACCTCCATCGAGATCCCGCTTTTGGAGGTGGGAGAATACACGCTGGTGGCGTATCTTGCCACAGAGGACGGCATCCGCATTTCCGAGATGATCCCCGTCACTGTGGAAAGCGTTTTGGCAGAGGAAACAAGGATCGAAAGCCTGATCTATTCCGCAACCAGGGCAGAGGACGGCAGCCTGCACATCGTGTATGAGGAAAGCAACGACGTTTTGATTACGGTTCAAGGAAAGGAAATCACCGAATTTGAGGTGTTTTACGATCTGCTTGCCGATGCGGTATATCCCTTCGGAATGCCCGAGGAAACGGTTGAGATGTTGAACGGTGAGGGCAATTACGTAGCCATGACGGGGGAGGAAACGGCATTTGTAAGCGGCGAATACCGTATGACGTTTACGGTCTCCAACGGTGAAAAGAGCAAAACGGGCTACGCTTATTTTACTTACACGACGATTGAGACTGAGGAGGAGCCCGAGAAGGACCCCGACGAAAATCTTGAGGAAAAGCCCAATGAGGATCCGAGTGGAGAAGTCAAGGAAGAAGTCAACGAGGATTCCAAGGTGAAACCCTAAGGCTTGACGGTTTTATTTTTGTTGGAACGGAAATAAAGAAATAACCGCCATGACATTGTGTGCGGTTATTTTTTTTTGCTAGAAAAACCTTGATTTTCCATTTTGTGTATGATATAATAATACTGCCAACAAAAAACGTTACGGGAGGTGAGCCTATGACGATTGGATATGCAATCACGTTGGGCTTGGCAATAGGCTTGCTGGCACTATACTGTGCATTGGTCAAAAACAAGGAGCTTTGGCTCACCATGCTTTATTTTTGCGTTGTGGTGGTCAATCTCGGTTATTTGCTGCTTTCCATGGCAAAAAGCGTGGAGTTTGCCATCTTTGCAAACGACGTGGCATATTTTGGCAGCGTTTTTCTCTCCATGTGTATGCTGTTTACCATCATCAAGCTTTGCGGCTTTCGTGTGACAAGGCTTCACGTCATTATCTGCGGCTCCATTGCAATTTTCATGTTTGCCATCATTGCAACGTCGGGGTTTTTGCCGTGGTATTACAAAAGCGTCAGCTTGGAAATTGTCAACGGTGCTACCAAGCTGGTCAAGGAGTACGGTGTGCTGCATCCCGTCTATCTGGTGTATCTGTTGGTCTATTTTGCGGCAATGATCGTAACCATCATTTATTCGGTACTCAAAAAGCAGGTCGGCTCGCACAAGTTTGCGGGATTGATTGCAGGGGTGGTTTGCGGAAACATTTTGGTTTGGCTGTTTGAAAAATTTGTCTCGTGGGATTTTGAGTTTTTGTCACTGACCTACATTTTTTCGGAAATGGTGTTGCTCCTTTTGTATTGGATGATGCAGGATTACGTTCACAAAAGCAATATCCCCGCCACACCTGCCACCGAGGAATTGACGCTTGGCGTGGATGTTGCAACCATGCCTATGGAGATCAAGATCGGAAAGGTTCTGCATCACCTTTGCGACGGCGAGATGCTTTCGGCAAGAGAGCGCGAGATTTTGGAGATGGTGCTGCAAAACAAGCGGCGCAAGGAGATTGCTGCAGAGCTTTGTTTGTCGGAGAACACCGTAAAAACCTATACGCGCACCCTTTACGCAAAGCTTGGCGTTGGATGCCGTGAGGAGCTTTACGCCTTGCTTTTAAAATAACGGTCCAATCACTTTCGGACGGCGGATTGATCCGCCGTTCTTTTTTGATTTTTACGCTTTGTTCGCGATTGCGAACAGTTTCTTTCTTTTGAACTGTTCGCGATTGCGAACACTATAAAAATGATCAATAGAATCAAAAAGAATGATTATTTCAATATAACACGCGCAAAAAGCCTTGTTAACAGTGGTTTTTGCGCTTTTTTTGTTGCTTTCGGCTATTTTGGGAAGAGTGCGGAAAAGGAAAAAATTGCGTTTTTGAGGTGCAAAAAACGCAAAAAAAATTGCAAAAAAAGATGATATTTTTGTAGTGACATCAAGGCATGGGTATGGTATAATTTTACTGCAAAAAGCGTTGCCGTTCCCGCGGCGCGAAAAGACAGTAAGAGAAGGAGGCGACCAACCGTGCAAAGAGCAAAGGAAGGCGATCTTTACGGCATTTTTCAGGTGTTTGGAAAAACCTTTGAGATTTACTACGGATATTACGAGGAATACGAGCGGAGCAGTCCGTATAACGATCCCGTACCCATCTACCCCGATCTGCTCAAGTCACCTCAATACGATGAAAACGGTAGCCCGATCGTCACCGAGATGCAGCTCTCGTGCGAGCATTACAAGGGCACCGAGCAGGGAGACCAATGCGGACGGTGCAGGTATTTTCAACGGGGAGAGCGGCTGTTTGGGCTTTGCAGGTGCAAGCACAGGCAAAGGGACGGTTGACCGTTGGAGCAAAAAAAGGAAACCAAAGTACAAAAGCGTACATAAAATATATTAAATCTACGTCACGGAGGAAAACATGATGAAAACAAGAAAGACAACGAGACTGATCGGCTTATTTTTGTCGATCCTGATGCTTGTGACGCTGCTCGGTGCATTTTCACTGACGTCGAGCGCGGCAGAGGCGGTCTCCTACGTGGAGCGCGCGTGGGACAGCGAGAACAAGGTGGTCACGTCCGCGACCAAATCGGTGACCGATTACACGGTGATCACCAATCAGACAACGTGGGGCACGGCGGACACGGTATCGTGGTACGTGCTGAATTCCGACGTTACATTCACCGATTCGATCTCGGTGAGGGGCGACGTGAACCTGATCCTTGCCGACGGTGCAACGCTGATGTTGGATGAAGAATACATTGAGCTGGAGGATGGAGCCACCTTAACGATCTACGGTCAGGCAAACGATACGGGCGCAATTGAGATCACCCCTCCCACCGCAACCGCCTATCCCGCCATTGGTGCCCCCCATACAGGGACACCCAAGGCGATTACCATTCACGGCGGTACGATCTCGGCGCAGGCTGAGCCTGCCGGCATCGGTAGCGGTCATGCGCCGATTTCGATTACGATCTACGGCGGTACGGTCACGGCAGAAGCTAAATCAACAAATCCCTATGCAGGTATTGCAACTGCCGGCAGTGGCTCGATCAATATTTACGGCGGTAACGTCACGGGAACAGCTGCACGGGGCATTGGCATTGGTGTTTTGGATCCCAATGGTGGTACCGTTAATATTTACGGCGGCACGGTGCACGGTGAATCAGCCAAAGGCCCTGGAATCGGTCTCTATAAGACGCCCGCGGTTGCCGACTACGGTAACGGTACGGTCAATATTTTTGGCGGCACCGTAACGGCCAGCGGCAATGGCACGAACGATGTCGGTATCGGTGCGGGCTATGGTGCATCCTGCACGGTCAACATCAGTGGCGGTACGGTTACGGCTTTGGGGAACAGTGAAGACGGCGTGGGAATCGGCGGCTCGTGGATCACGCCCGAGATCGTGGTCAACATCAGCGGCGGTACGGTTACGGCAATTTCGCCAAACGGCCCAAACGCAATCGGCGGTGGCTATAAGGGAACCAACGTAAACGTTACGATCAGCGGAGGCAGTGTCAAGGCTGCCAAAATTGGCGCAGGTTATCCCGTGGAGGCATCTACGGTGTTCTCGCTCACCGACGGCAACGGCAACGACGTTTCTCTCGTTGAGGTGACGATTGCAGGCATGGAGACATCGGCGGATGTCACCGCTCTGGGCGGTGTTTCGGGCTACGGACTCAACGACGTATCCACGCAGGATACCAACAAGCTCTATCTTTATATGACTGCCGATCAGGCAAGTGCCATGAACAGCATTACGGCAGGCGGCGAGGTTTACGAAGGCGGTGTTTCGGAGGGCGTAGGCACCTTTGGCGTGCTTTACACCGTTGTGTTTGACAAAAACGGCGGCGCGGGTACGATGGACGACGAAACGGGGATTATCGATCCGAATTACACGCTCCCCGCATGCACCTTTACCGCACCCGACGGCAAGGCATTTCAGGCATGGTTGGTTGGAGAAACCGAATATGATCCCGGTGAAATAGCCGTTTTGACGACCGAGACAACTACAATCAAAGCGGTATGGAAAAACACTTACTCCGTCTCCTTTGACGCCAACGGCGGCGAGGGTACGATGGACGACGAAACGGGGATCATCGATCCGAATTACACGCTCCCCGCATGCGACTTTACTCCTCCTACGGATATGATGTTTGCGGGCTGGGAGTTTGGCGGTGAGGCCTATCATGTGGGTGAAACGGTAACCCTTGCAAAGGATACCGAGAACACGCTCAAGGCACTTTGGACAAATCAAAAATTTACCGTATCCTTTGCGGCAAACGGCGGCGAGGGCGAAATGGCAACGGTTGAAAATATTGTAGAAAACGATTACTATACGTTGCCTCAAAATGGCTTTACCGCTCCTGCAAATAAGCAATTTGACAAGTGGAGAGTGGTGATTGGCGAGGGAGATGCACAGCTGATGCAGCCGGGGGAGAAGATCATCGTGACCGCAAACGTTACGCTGACTGCTCTTTGGACCGATCTCTATACGGTCAGCTATTCCGGAGGTGGTGCCGATGGCACGATGGATCCCGTGCTCAACCTGACGCGCGGATACGTTCACACGTTGCCCGAAAACGGTTTTACCGTGCCCCAAAACAAACGCTTTGGAGGCTGGCTGATGATAGGCGGCGCATCGGATTCTGAGACCAAGCAGCCCGGTGATCAGATCACCGTTACGGGTGACGTCACGGTGAGGGCCGTTTGGGTGGACATTTACTACGTTACCCTTACTCCCGGTGAGGGCACGGGTGACAATATTGTAGAGGATCCCGTTGATCTCGGCGACAGTTATCTCGTTCCCGCGTGTCCCGTTGAATTTGCAGCTCCCGAGAACATGGTATTTAAAGGCTGGAACACGCAGGCGGACGGATCGGGTCGCTCCTATGCGCCCGGTGATACGATCTATCCGGTTGATGCCGACATTACACTGACGGCACAGTGGCGCGAGCCCTACGGCTTTGCAGCCCCGCCCGTGGCAATTCCCACACTGACCTTTACCAACGAGTGGCAAACCTTGATCACGGCAGGCGTGCTTGACCAGGCGGCAAAAGATGCGGGCGGTGTGATCGAATACCGTATCGACTCCACGTGGAGCGAGGAGCTTCCCGAGGGACTCACTGCAGAAACCTACACCGTTTTCTATCGCATTGTTGTGGACGGCGTAGCGTATGCCGAGGGCGAGTTTGATGTTACCATTGCCAAAAAGCCGATCAACGTTACGCTCGGAGGGCTTTTGGATTGGTATCAATGGAAGGAGGGAGATCCCGAGCTGAAGCCTGCGGTGACGGTGCAGAGCACGGATCCCGCAGATATATTTGATGAGGAATCCTATGAGATCACCTATTCCAAAACGACTGATTTTGTCGAGGGTGTAGCGGTTACGGTAACCGTCACCTCCAAGTCAACCGCCAACTACGTCTTTGAGGCAAGTGAAAGCTATATGGTCAGCGTGGAGCATTCCCACGTATGGGCGTTTGCGGCAGAGGATGCCGACGGCGACGGCACAAATGACACGTTGGTTGCAACCTGCGTGGGTCATTGCAGCCCCGATACGTCATGCGACGTTGGCGAGGTCAATATTACGCTGGTACTCCCCGAGGATCTGATTTATAACAACCGTCAAAAGCCCGTGACCGTCAATATCAACACGGCGGACGGTAGGCTTCCAAACTATGACGATAACTTTGACGTTGTTTATTCTACGGGTGTGATTCCCGAAAATTGCGGCGAAGTAACCGCAACGCTGACGGTAGATGGGGCAACGATCTCCGTCACCTACACCATCATCCCCTTGTTGATCACCAAGGATAACGTGACGGTGGATCCGTTTGAGGATATGACCTACAATTTCCAAACGCAAACTCCCGTTGCAAACGTCTATGTAGGCAACATTTTGGTCACCGGTACCTGGAGCAACGTGGAAAACGTAAACGACCTGACCTCCTTTGTGGCAAACGGGAACTTTGAGGGAACCATTGAGGGCTACCAAACGGGCATGAATAAGCTCTCTGTGCAGGTTCCCGAGATTGACTCCAAGGTGTATGACGGAAACCATCAAATTGCGGATCTTCCTCCCGAAATGCCCTATACCGTCATTGAAAACGAGGGCGGCATCAATGCGGGCAGCTATCAAGTGGTGCTGCAGCTGGAAAACACCGAAAACCTTGTGTGGGAAACCACGGATGAGGAAACGGTGACGCTGACCTTTGTTATTGAAAAGATTGTGCTTGACGAGACGTTTGAAAGCGAATATACGGGGGAAGCACAGCTGCCCGAGATCCTTACAGGCGCGCCTTATATTTTGATCAGCAAGGACGGCTTTACGGACGTTGGCGAGTATGTGGTGGTTTTGGAGCTTGTTGAAACCGACAACTACGAGTGGAAGGCACCCGACGCGGAGAACGGCAAACTGACAAATGCGATCTTTACCATTACCCAAGCCACAAATGAGTGGATCACTTTGCCAACCGTCAAGGATTGGCGCTTGGGTGATGTGCCGAGTACGCCCCGGTTTGAGGCAAAGTTTGGCGAAGTATTGGTTTGGTATATGCCCGCAGGCGGAACTCCCGAAGATGTGACCGACGAGCCTCCTACCGAGATGGGAACATACGTGGCAACCTTTGCCGTGGATATGACCGATCAATACAGCGGTCTCCTTTTTGAGACGACGTTTGAGATCGATCTTCCCCGTGTTACCATTGGCGGATGGGGACTGCCCGCATTGCATTACATGGATACCAACGGTATCATTTCCCAAACGCAGCCCGAGGGCGGATATGCCTATATGCGCGCTGACAATACGTTGCTCTTGAGCAACTTTGAGCTGTATGCAAGCGTTTTTGCGGAAATCGATGCCTCCGAGGATCCCGAGCTGCTTGAAAAGCTTGCGGAGTACAGACATTTGTATTTGGGAGGCTTTTCCGCCGCTGATGAGAATTCGTCATTGATCACACTGTATGCTGATACCACGGTACTCTTGTTGGGCGAGAACCTGCTGCTGGATATCGGATCGGCAATGGTGATCATGGCGCATGACAGTGCTTTGACACTTCGCGGCGGCACACTCTATGCTCAAGGCCCCATTGTTGCCGATGAGCGGCTTACGGTGGAGGGAAGCTTGGTTGAAACCGGCGCAATCATTAGCCTGAATGGGAACTTGACCATACTTTACTCCAAGGTCGGTGCACTCATTGGCATTGCAACCACTCAGAATATGATTGTCACCGATTCCTTCCTGCAAACCGATATGATTCGGTCAGGCTCTTATCTCATGCTGGAGAACAGCACGGTGATAACCTCTAACCTGATGGTATTTACCGATTCTGAATCCGAGAGCCGTGTTGCGGGTAACGTTACCGTTCTGAACAGCACGCTGAAGCTGACGGGCCTCACAAGCCGTGCGATCAATCTTTATAACAGCTTTGTGGCAAAGAACTCCAAACTGTACTTTGATAACTGTGAAGTGGGAATCCTTGCGTACGACCTTACACTGACCGATTGTGAGCTGAAGGCAACCGTTCCAACGACAGAGGCAACCAATCCTTTCCTTTATGCTAAAAGCCTTACGGTCAACGGCGGAAGCATTTTGATTGAAAACGCATACGTCGGAATTTATTCTTCAGACCTTTCCGTTACCAATGCGGAGATCGAGATCGTCTTTTTGTCGGACGGTATATTCTCAAACGGAATTTTCAATATCAAGGATAGCCGACTGACCCTGACGGGTGCTGAAGAGACGTCAATGTTCGGAATCGCGGTAGAGGGAAGCAGTCCCGAATTTGGCACGGGTGTATTGCTGATGGAGAATTCAACACTGCAGGTGGAGAACGCTACTTTTGGAATTTTCTCCAATAGCGGTGGTCTTGTGGGACTGTACAACAGTACGGTGATCACAGAAAACGTCTCGGGTGGAATCAGCTTGCAAGACGGTGTGCTCTATGCAAGTAACAGCAAGCTGACCGTAACGGCAATCACCGGTGGAGTGACTGCCCGAACGGTAACGCTGGTGGAATCCAACGTTGTGATCGTATCCGAGCTTTTTGGTATTCATGCCGATGGAATTGAGATGGTTTATTCCGACGTTACGGTAACGGCAGAAATATACGGCTTGCAGGCGAATGGCTTGTTAATTACCGAAAGCTTGCTCAACGTCTCCATCGTAGAGCCTGCCGAGGAGCCTGTATCGACACCAATCGGTGTGTGTGCTGAGGACATTACCGTTTACGAAATCAATACCTCTATTTCGATTACCGTTGCCGATACGGTTGACGGAAAGACGTTGAAATACTCCACTATTTATTGCGAACAGAAAATTGGTATCTCGGCTCCCGTAGGAGCTTCCGAGCAACAAATGCCGATGGTGGAGGGTGACACATGCGATTGGTATGAGATCGTGGTGATCAACGGCGATGCCGTGACCTATCCCAAGTCTGTTACCATCTCCTATATTGAGGATGACGATACGCCCGACGAGCTTGAGGATCTGGTGTTGATTGGCAGTACGGTACTCACGGACGGTGACTACCTTGATAACAACGGTAGCATTACCACGGAGAAGCCCGAGGGTGGATATGCGCATCTTTTGGACGGTGTACTGACACTGCACAACTTTACCCACTACGGTGTGGGGCATCTTTACGCAACTGATTATGACGATTATGAGGAGATGACCTACGATTACTACGCAGGCATCTACAGCAACAATGCGTTGACCGTCCGCGTAGAGGGCAAGAACCTGATTGATCTCGTGATCTTTGCAGGCGATCGTATTACCGACGGCATTGTTGTTTGCAACGGTGACTTGACTGTAGAGGGTGACGGAACGCTGGAAATTTTGACAACCGGGGACGGTATTTTTGTTCAAGACGGCAATTTGAATGTAAACGGCGTAACGTTAAAGATTGATGTCAAAGAAATGGGAATTTACGTAGAGGGCAAGGTCACAGCCCAAAATGCAACGGTTACGATCCAAACTCTGGAAGATGATGCAATTGAGACTCAAGGAGACGTGACTGCAACCGATTGTCATTTTGAAATAAACGCAGGAGACGTTGGCTTTGACATTTACGGCAACGTTTTGTTCGAAAATTGCAATATGATCTTCAACGTCCTGGATGACGGCATCTGGGTACAGAAAAACACCGTTTTGGTGGATTGCACGTTGGAGATCGTTTCCGAAGATTCCGATGCCATCCGCGGTTATGGGGATGCAACGATCATTGGTTGTACGTTGGATCTGAACGCGGATTCTGACGGTATTGATGTTGACGGCGGCCTTTGGATGGATGCTTGTAACGTCGTAATGAAAGTAAATGACACGGGAATTGAGGTGAATGGTGAACCCATTGGTTCGCTCTATCTTTCCAACAGTACCCTGAATATCGTATCGGAGGATTCCGCAATCCTGGTATCCAGCAACGTTGAGATCATGAATTGCATTCTCAGCATTGAAGTGACAACCATTGATTCCTATGACGATATCTCTTGTATTAGTGCTAGAGAGGTTGTGATCTCCGACAGCACCGTTACCCTCCGTGCTGGCTTGAAAAGCTATTTGGAGGAGACGTATTTGAGCGGTATTTCTTCGGGGAACGTTGAAATTTCCAACAGCTCTGTTACCATCGCGGTACTTGATGGAGTGGAAACGTATAGTTGCTATACCTATGGAGTTTGGGGATATGATATCAGCGTGAGCGATTCGGTGTTAACGATAAAAGCTTCCGGGGAAGCACTATGTGTTGAGAATGTGACCATGACCAACTCCAAGTTGGATATTTGGAGCGAGGATGATGCGTTTTGTGCCGATCAGGTGACATTGACCGATTGTGAAGGCTCGATCATATCGGATTGGTACTTGACTTTTGACGTGAGCGGCCTTTCTATGGAGAACTGCTCTTTTGTAATCCGGAGCAACGACGACACCCCGATTGTAGTCGGCGGCACCGTGGAGATCATCGGCGGATCTCTGGAGCTTTACGGCTACGGTTTGATCGATGCAGACAGTGTTACTCTGTCCAACTGTCAGATGTATCTTGAAAATTGGAGCAGCATGAGCGCATCAATCAGTGCGTACCATGTTGCGATCAAGGGCGAGGAAACCGACATTGTTCATCAAAATGACAACTATGAGGCACCGTTTATTGATGCAGAGGATATTCAAATTGCTTCCGATCTGATGATTAGGGATATGGAAAACGGCAGCGAATTAACGCTTGATGAGAGCGGAATCGTGTTGGATGAGTTTGATAATACCGTTGTTAATTTCCAAATTGTCATTTGTGACAAGGATTCCGACAACACCGCCGAGAGCGATGCCACATTGATCATCGGTGACAAGGAGCTTGGCATTGGACAATTCCTTGACAACGAGGGCAACATCTCCGACGAAATGCCCGCAGGCGGCTTTGCCTTCTTCAATGGCTACGAGCTGTATCTCAAGAGCTTTTCCTACGAGGGTATCGGGACAACGCTGACCAACCTCAACGGCGTGTCGATCACCGCGGGAATTTACAACACGGGAGATCTGACGATCTGCTTGATCGGTGAGAACAGTCTCGCGTTCACGTCTGAAAACACTGTCGGAATCACGCTTGGTGACGGTCATCTGACGATTATGGGTGACGGAAGCCTGACGCTTGAAGCTACGGGCAAGGGCATTGACCTGATTGGAGACCTGACCGTGGAGCACGTGACCCTGAACGTCTCGGCTTTTGATACTGCGATCGCGGCGAACTGCGTTACGTTGAACGTTGCAACCGTGGAGCTCATCGCAACGGGAGACGAAAATGTGTACGGTATTTTTGCAAACGCCAACCTTTACGTAACCGAAAGTACGCTGACGGTGAGTGTGGAAGGTCAAACGGCTGAGTACACGGTATATGCAATCTTGTGCCAAAACAACAGCGTGGTTGTGGATAGCATTCTGACGCTAACGGGCGGAGAAGGCGGATTTGCGGCATACAAGCTTGCGCTCTGTGACACCAACCTGACCGTAACGGCAGCAGGAGAGGATGCTTTTGGAATCGCTTTGATAAGTCTTACGGTTGTTGACAGCACTGTTTCCATCAGCCTGAGCGGTAACAATGCGTACGGTATCAATGGTTATGATATCACGGTTGAGAGTAGCACCGTGAACGTGACGGTAACCGGCACGGATGCAATGGGAATCTTTGCAGTCGGGCTGTTGAAGGTGAGCGGAAAGGAAACGCTCCTGACCGTGGCTGCCAATGGTGAGGCGAATGCTTCGATCATTGGAATGCTTGAGATCGATGACGAGCTTGCAATCCTGGCACCCGAGGGTGCTACCCTGGTAGAGCTTGAAGAAAACATCTATACGGTGGTAAATGCCGATGAAAGCTATGCAATGCAGGTGGTCATCGGAGCCATGAAGAAAAACGTTGAGGAATTGACCGTAACCGTTGGCGGTGTAGCGCTTTCGGACGGCGAGTACCTTGATAACAGCGGCAACGTATCCACCGAAATGCCCGAGGGCGGCTATGCATACTTTAAGGATGGCGTTTTGACGCTGAACGGCTTTACCTATCTTGCAAAGAAGTATGACAGCTACGACGGTATTTACAGTGAAAACGATCTGACCGTGAACCTGATCGGAGAAAATCTGATCTGTTCCTACAATCAATATGGCATCTACGTGGACGGTGAATTGACCGTTATCGGTAGCGGAAGCCTGACCGTAGAGACCAATAGCACGGGCGTTTATGCCCAAAATACCCTGACGGTGGATTGCGGTGGCATCACCGTATCCGCAGGTAAGCTTGCCGTGGAAGCACGCGACGTGAACTTCCTTGGCGGCGAGGCAAGGCTTTCTGTTTACGACGGCGAGAAGGTGCTGATCGCTTACAAATCGATCACATTGAGCGAGCTTTTGACGGTCTCCTCCCCCGAGGGTGCGAAGCTTCAAAGGGTGGACGGCATCTACGTATTTACCGATGCCAAGGACAATGCCCTGACCGCTTTGACCGTGACGTGGGCAACCCATGATTGCATCGATGAGGATGCGGTGGATCACCTCTGCGACATTTGCGGAAAGGACTACCTGATCTGCACCGATGCCAATACCGATCATGCTTGCGATGCTTGCGGCGGCGAGGTTGGCTATCATGCAGATACCAACAGCGACCACGTATGTGAATATGGCTGTGACGTTGCCATCGGCACCTGCGAGGATGCGGACACCGACCATGATTGCGACTACGGCTGTGATAAGGTATTTGGCACCTGCGCAGATGCAGATCCCAAGGATCACAAGTGTGATTACGGATGCGATAAGGTCTATGGAAACTGCGCGGACGACGATCACGACCACGATTGTGATTACGGCTGTAACAAAGTGTTTGGCACCTGCGAGGATGCAGACACCGACCATGATTGCGACTACGGTTGCGACAAGGTGTTTGGAACCTGCGCAGATGCAGATCCCAAGGATCACAAGTGTGACTATGGATGCGATAAGGTCTATGGAAACTGTGCAGACGACGATCACGACCACGACTGTGATTACGGCTGTGACAAGACCTTTGGTACCTGCGAGGATGCAGACACCGACCATGATTGCGACTACGGCTGCGACAAGGTGTTTGGAACATGCGCAGATGCAGATCCCAAGGATCACAAGTGTGATTACGGATGCGATAAGATCTATGGAAACTGTGCGGACGACGATCACGATCACGATTGTGATTACGGCTGTGACAAGACCTTTGGTACCTGCGAGGATGCAGACACCGACCATGATTGCGACTACGGCTGTGATAAGGTATTTGGCACCTGCGCAGATGCAGATCCCAAGGATCACAAGTGCGATTACGGATGCGATAAGGTCTATGGAAACTGCGCGGACGACGATCACGACCACGATTGCGATTACGGCTGCGACAAGGTATTTGGAACCTGCGCAGATGCAGATCCCAAGGATCACGAATGTGACTACGGATGCGATAAGGGCTTTGGTGAGCATCAGGCGGCAGAAAACTCCCACGTCTGTGCATATTGTCTGGCAAGCGTTACCGATTGCTCGGATGCCAATTCGGATCATGCTTGCGACGTCTGTGGAAAGGAGCTGACACACAGCCACGCTACTGCATGGAAAAACAATGCAGTTGCACATTGGCATGAGTGCGCGTGCGGTGATCAGACCGATCTTTCGGCACATACGCCGGGAGCGGCGGCAACCGAGACGGCGGCACAGACCTGTACCGTATGCGGATATATCATCACTCCCGCACTGGGACACGTTACCCACACCCCAAAAACCGAGTGGGCAAGCGATGGCTCCTACCATTGGCATGAATGCACCGATTGCGGCACGCGGAAGATCGGTCAGGCATCGCATGCATACGATCATGCTTGCGACACCGATTGCAACGTGTGCGGAAAGGTAAGAACCGTCACGCACGATTATCATACCACGTGGGCAGAGGACGCAAACAAGCATTGGCATGAATGCGGTATTTGCGGGGATAAAAAGGATGAAGCAACGCATACCGCGGGTGCGGCGGCAACCGAGACGACGGCACAGACCTGTACCGTATGCGGATATATCATCACTCCCGCAACGGGACATACCACGCACACGCCAAGGAACGAGTGGTCAAGCAACACCACGCACCATTGGCACGAATGCACGGGCTGCTCGGATCAGGAGATCGACAAGACCGCGCACAGCTATGACGATGATTGCGATATCGACTGTAACGTTTGCGGTAGAGTGAGAATCGTAACGCACAATTATCAGACCGAATGGTCAAAGGATGATAACGGACATTGGCACGCATGCAGCGTTTGCCAAAGCAAGACCAACGAAGCCGAGCATAGCTTTGGCGAATGGACGGTGACCAAGCAACCCACCTCCACCGAGGACGGAAGCCGAGCAAGATCCTGTATCTGCGGTGCAACCGTGACCGAGCGCATTCCCGCTACGGGCGAGAGTGAGACCACGGGCGAGAACGAGAATACGGATCAAAAGGATCCTGCTCCCACAACTCCCGATGATGGAGAAGGCTTGCCCACGGGTGCTGTTGTAGCAATTGTCATCGGCTCCACGGCGGTTGCCGGTGTTGGCGGCTTTGCGATCTGGTGGTTTGCCATCAGCAAGCGGACGCTTGGCCAGCTTGGAGTTGCCTGCAAGGGCGTTGGAGCCAAGATTGGCGGCGCTTGCAAGGGTGCCTTTGGAAAGGTAAAGAGCGTCTTTACCAAAAAGTAATCAAAAAATCCCCGACCGCACGGAATCTCCGTGCGGTCAGGGAAAACAAAATAAGTCCTTGAATACGTAGGACTTTTTCATCAAACACACCGAGGATGCTCCCAACGGGAGCATCCTCGGTGTGTTTGGGGGAATGGCTATAATTTTGATACAAAACAGATTTCTTTAACATTTGCGGCAAATTCCGCATCCCACCCTTTTGGAATTTCTTGACGCTCACCAACAATTACCAATTTACATTGCGGAATGTTGCAAAAAGCATACTTTTCTACTTGCTTTACAGTGCTTGGAATGATAAGCTCTTTGACTTGATCAAGTCCCCAAAAAGCTTGAGTGCCAATTTGGATTACACTCTTAGGTATGTTTATTTTTTTGATTTCTACAAAATCAAAAAAAGTATTTGCTTTAATAATTTCAAGCGTTGACGGCAACAGAATTTCTTCAATCAAATTGCTATGAATATAGTTGCAAATATCGTTAAAGCCTATCTTTTTTGTTCCTTCGGGAATCATGAGAACTGTTCCTTTTATCATGCACTCCATAACACACCGCCTTTCTGAATTCATTATACCATAAAAACACAAAAACAGCAATCCCTTTGTATCGGAATTGCGGTTTTTGTTTGGCTAATAACCCTAATTATGATACAATTTTTTTCACAATGGTTACATTGCCAGAATCATCTTTTTCAAAATGGGCATCAAAACAAAATCTTTTGTCCCATGCCCTTACGCTAAACGTATAGTCTTTAAGATTATGATAACCAAACTTGAGCCTCAAAGAGCTGTAAGTCAAGTCATCCAAAACAACGGTCTCAATTTCACCACCAAAACAGTTCGTCCCGTCTTTGTAAAATTCAATAGCAGCCTTTTCTGCATTTATAAAAGAAGAAATATAGCTTATCAAATCGTCTTTTGAAGATGTATCTCTATGTTGTGTCGCAAAACACAAAAGATATTTGTAGTAATCATCAGGGAAATAGTACACCACTATCGGGAAATCAAACAGACTGTTTCTTATATAGACGGTTTCTACATCTTCTTCAAAACAAATTTCAACAACATGTTCTGAAAATAATTCTTTCAAAAAATCAAAGTGCATGTCGGCTCCTCCTTTTTTCTTAATTATAACACAAAAACACAAAAACCGCAATCCCTTTGTATCAGAATTGCGGTTATATTTGAGCCTTACTCCGTTGTGGCGCAAGTGCGCTTAAGCGCCCTTGGTGCTTTGCAAGCGACGGTGCGGAGGGGGTAAATCCTTTATTCTCTGCCAAAAAGAAAGATACCGAGCATCCAAAAGGACACTCGGTATCTTTGGCGGAGAAGAAAGGATTTGAACCTTCGCGCCGGTTGCCCGACCTACACCCTTAGCAGGGGCGCCTCTTCACCACTTGAGTACTTCTCCAT